>DASVBM010000066.1:0-3245 GCA_036375835.1 Chitinophagaceae bacterium
CAGGATGCGTGTTTTCTTCATACGGGTGGTCCACCGGGGTCCCTGCCTTACAGCTGCAATTACCTGCTCGCTGAGCTGCGCGTTGCTGGAATTAATGATCTTGAAATTCTCCGGTGTTCCGTCGGCATTGACAAAGAACTCCAGCACCAGCTCGCGGGTCACCCGCTGGTCACTGCCTGTAGTGTCCACTTCAATATTCAGCTGGCTGGCTACGTATTGCTGAAATGATTCCCATCCACCCTCCGGTTTGGTGCTGAGTGTGTCGGCAACCTGTTTCTTTTTTGATACACCGAGACCGGTTACTGCCACCTGTTCAAATGAGGGATCGGGCTGCAATACTATATTTCCGATGTTAATGGTGTTATCGGTATTCGGGCGCAACTGTACCCTTGTATCAATAAATCCTTTTGAAGTAACAGTAGCGATGAGTACGGTATCGCGCGCGTTCATACTGAAGTAACCTTCCTGGTTGGTGAGGACCGCCTGCTTTGAATTATCGATGCGGATATTGGCGTTGGGAAGCGGTTGGTTGGTTGGAGTGAGTACCTGCCCGCGGAATTGGTTACTATTGAGATTGGCGTAACCGGAACGGTCGTCACGATCTTTTGCATTGCTGACGGGTGCGGCTGCTTTTTCTGTCTGCCTTTCTTCCGCCATAGCTACTGCTCTGGTTTCCTCCTGTGTTCTGCGGTTTTGTTTCAGGGTTGCAACCTGGGCTGGCTGCTCCGAAACTTCTTTCACCTCATCTGCCTTCCCGTTTCTGGCCACTGGCTGTTCTGTTTCCGTCTTACCGGACTTGTTGCCTTCTTTGAACGGCGAACCGGCTGCCATGGTTCCCTGCGTTGTTGTATCGCCAGTACCCGGCCTGATGGCTGACTGATTGGTATTGGCAGGCTTTATTTCGTTGTGCTGCGCGGTCTGGTTACCAGGCTGGTCGGGTGATTTTTCGAATAAGCGATAGGTGAGCAGGCCTGCGCCGGCAATCACGATAATCATCGCGGCCACGCGCCAGATGCCGAAGCTGCGTTTGGGCATAGACACCACCACTCCCTTTCTGTCTGCTTCCCCGGCAGCGGACACCCGCTTGCTGAGCTCGGTGAGATGCCGGTCGGCGAGATCCATATCGGCTTCCATATAACCTTCCAGTGCATCCGCCAGGAAAGGGTCTTCCATGCTCGCTTTTTCAAAAGCGTGCATTTCTTCCCTGCTCATCAAACCTTTCCTGTAACGCCTGATGTCTTCAACGGTATACTGTATGGGCCTGCTGTTTTCCATGTTATTTCTCCATACAAATTTTTAAGTTCCGGCGACCGTTCTGGATCAGGCTTCTCACCTTGTTCCAGTCCATTCCGGTAATCTCCACGATCTCGTTATAACATTTGTTTTCGAGGTAGAACAGCCTGATACTCTGCTGCTGTTCCTGGTTTAACTGTTCGATGCAGTTCTCCAGGCTGTTCAGCCGCTGTTCTTTCTCCTCCAATGCATTATCCAGATGTGAAAAGTCCGCCGATTGCATAAACTCAGGCTGAAATTCCGTGGTAGGCATCTTTTTCTGCTTGCGCAGCTCCATCAGGCAGTGGTTCTTCGCCAGTACATATACCCAGCTTTTGAAGTTCTCAACTTCATGGTTGTGAAGCTTGCGCACCAGTTCTTCGTAGATGTTCATCACCGCGTCCTGTGCGGCATCCTGGTCTTTTAAATATTTAACACAAACACCATATAAAAGGTCCTGGTAACGGAGGAAGAGCTCGGCCAGTACTTCCTGCTGCCGGTGCAACCTGTAAGCAGCCAGCAGTTCTTCGTCTGATCGGGAAACGGTTGATATTTTTCGTAGTGCATCCAAAGCCGGCTCAAGATAAAACAAATTCCGGGTTGCGGTTTAAAGGCCAGCAGGATTCCTGTGGATCGCAAAGATTTATACCACGTAGAATATTATGTAATAACCAGGTTAATCGCATCCGGCTCTTACAGGCATGAAACATAAAATCCTTACAAATGAAAAAACAGACTTACCTCCACATCCAGGAACCATGTCATGAAAACTGGAACAGGATGACAGCAGCGGATAAAGGCCGTTTTTGTCTTGTTTGCACCAAAACGGTAACAGATTTCAGCAATATGACTGACGCTGAAATTCTCGCGCATCTCGCAAAAGTAACGTCCCCCACCTGCGGCAGGTTCGCACCGGATCAGCTGGACCGGGCGCTGCGGCCACCAGCCACGCCCGTAAAAAAGACGATCTGGACGTATTTACTTTCACTCTGCCTTCCACTGATGAGCAGCACAAGGATGACGGCACAGAAAGCAACCACGGAGACAAGCCAGCAGGTGCCGGTAAAACCAGCTAAACCTGAATGGCCGCTCGCGGCCCCGGCGGTAGAGATCGCAGACACGGGACGGCTGACAAAAGCGGACACGTCTGTACATAGTGAAGCACTGGATGCTGATCTGCCGGTAAAGCCAGCGGTAATGGGACTCATCATTGCGTATGATAAAGTGGGAACCCGTGATACGATCGCTGCTGTTGCCGATAAACTGGCGGGAAAAGAAATGTTCAGGATTGAGCGCGTTGCCGCGAAAGAGAAACGCCTGCACCTGCGCATCAGCAACCCAGGAGAATACGTATTTCAGCTGCTGGATCGCAGCTCAAAATTGCTGATTCATCGGAACATTAAAGTACAGAAGCAACGGGAACTGGTGGTTTTTGACCTGCCTGCCGGTACGGCTCCCGGGAACTATTACCTGAAAATATCGGACGACCGCAGCAAAGAGAAATATGTTGAAAGTTTTCACCTGGAATAAACTTCACAGTTAGTAGAAAGAGTTTTTCCGGCTCCACCTCGCCTGCACCTCGTCTGCACATGCATTGCTGCGCCTGCAGAGAAACCGCAGTCTTTCTGGTCTTTGTCCGGAGCCGGGAAAATACCCTGGCAACAATTGGTTTGTTCTGCTTTTTCCGGGTATATGGTTATCTCCGTTTTTGTGAAAAAGGACGTCGATACTGACAGCGGAGCCGTCGTACTTTGAGGTCGTGCGGATTTATTCCGTACCCCAGCGATAGGTGGAGATATCGATGCCCGCCAGTTCAAGGGCGCGGTCAACCACCGTTGCGGCGGCTTCTTCTATTGTCTTTGGTCTGCTGTAGAATGAAGGTGTGGCAGGACAGATGATTGCACCCGCGAGAGTGGCTGTTTCCATATTGCGGATATGGATAAGATTATAAGGCGTTTCGCGCACCATCAGTA
>DASVBM010000414.1:0-2497 GCA_036375835.1 Chitinophagaceae bacterium
TTGCTGACTGAGGATTCATTTCGCCGGATATTCAAAGATTCGCCACTGAAAAGAACCAAATGGCAGGGGATCCTGCGGAATATAAAATTCCTGAAATCAGGTTCGGGGCAGTCTGGTTAAAACAACAGTCCGAAACCAATATCTAGTCGGTTCATTTTATACACCAGCGATTTTTCTGTCATGGTATTCCAGGGCTGCGGTGACGGCTCCCACAGTAAAACCTGGTATCGCTCACGGATGGATTTAAAGCTCCAGCCAGCCCCTGCAGTATACCTTAATCTGCCCCCGGCGTTGAACACCACCGCCACCCCTGACCTCAGAAAGAAACCAGGGTCGTACGCCGCCAGCACCGGCTGCCAGTTTACCTGCCTGGTTTTCTGGCCTGCACTCAGCCAGTCAATATTAACGCCGGCTGAGCAGTAGATCATTGGTCGGATGGATCGGAGGCCGAATTCCCTGCGCCCCTCCACGAAAACCGGGATCGATCTGAACCGGTAAAAATCAATCCCTGCGCCCGCTCCCAGAAACCAGCCGTTCTGCTGGATGCCCTGGGTGGTAGCCACCCAGCCGTTTCCACCCACTTCACCGTTGGCGATGCCTCCGTGGATGCCCGCCGAATATTGCGGTCTTATTCTTTGCCCAACCGTAATGCCGGCAAGCAGCAGCAGGAAAAGTGTAATAACTGTTTTCATGTTTAGCGGTTGAGGGGAATTTTGCTGATGATTTTCAATTCGGGGAGCGACCGATAATCAATGAAGTACAAACCGTCCTTTGCAACCGTGATCGCTATAGTACCGGTGGTGATCACATCATAGCTTTCAAAACCACCGATCGTTGCCACGGTAGTAATATCGAGCGGTGACACTGCATTCAGGACACGCAACCCCGCCGTTCCGTCACAAAGAAAAATATAGTCGCCGTCTTTCGACAAGCCGGCAGGGTTGGTGAATGCGTATGATTTTACCAGTGAAGGTGAAGCCATTTTTGAAACATCCACCACGTCCATCTGGTTACTGTTGGTGAAACAGCGGTTGCCGGAACGTAGTGTAACATATGCATAGTTCTCTTCCGCGATCACCGGGTCGCAGGCACGCGCGTGCGAAAACACCCCGGTTGTTACCGGATCATCGGGATTGGCAACGCTCATGATGAACATTCCATTTGAGGACCCGACAAACAGGTTGTCTTTGAATGGGTAAATCGTTTCAATATTACCCGCACCCACGTATGCCGTTTTCAGGAACACCGGGTCAGCCGGGTTTGAAAGACTGAATACCCTCAGATCCATGGTCGACACCGTGTATAACCGGTTATTCATTAATCCAAAGCGGGCCATCGAGCCTGCCTTGCCCGCGATACCTGCCGAAGATGCGAGCGGACCACCACTGAACGGACTGGTGAACAGTATGTCTTCCGTCCACTGCACGTTATCTTTCCGGCGGATTACCGTATCGATTTTTTCCCAGCCGGCGATCACGAGGTTTGAATCCGGTACATAATACTGCTGCGGGAATACATTCTCATCAAACCCGACTACCTGTATATTCCCGGGGTTCGAGATATCGATGGTCACCAGGTCGGTGAACTGATCAGCATAAAGAAAATTGCCATTCACTGCAAGGTCCACGTTCCCGGGAATTTCAATAAAACCCGTCTTCCGCGGGGCGGATGGATTTGAATAGTCAATGATATGGATGCCGCGGTTAACATCATTGAGGAAAATATAATTGCCACGCACGAAAATCTTTCCGGGGTTGGTAATCGGCTGCGCGACACCTGTTTTGATCGCAGCCCGCACCTGGGCACGCGTTTTATAAACCGGCCTGTAAAAACTGTATCGTTCTACAACAGTGTCTTTGAAACATCCTGAAAGGATGGCCACCAGCAGCATGGTAACCGCAGGCAGGAGAATGGTTGGTCGCATAATCAGTAATTTAAACGCTGATCGCGATCAGTAAGGAAACGTTGCATCAGCGGATAAAAAATGCGGTGCGCAGCCCATACGACATCATATAGTTCGCGGCATTACCATTGCCTTTTTGCAATTGCTTCCAGCCCTGCCGAAACCATGGCGTGCATTCAATTCTCGTTTTTCCAACCGGCATTCCGGCTGAAAGATGCAGCTCCATTTGCGGTTGCCATTTATAATACCCGGAGGTTCCCTTTTGCAGAGACTCAGATGTTGCGACCGGCGATGAGCCAGATGCCGTTGTCAGAACCCTGGCACCAATGATCCACCGGTTGTCTATCCCTGCGCCGATTGATAAACTCAGCCTGGTTTTATTCAACAGCCTGTATTCCGCACCGGTAAACACATTCATCGAATGAAGCCTGTAGCCGGATTTATCTTCCAGCAGTATGACAGGTATAGCCGAGCCGGCAGCCATGGAATCTTTGTATATGGTCCGATGTGAAGAAAATGATTGCATTTGCCAGCCCGCCGCCAGTTGTAAACTATATCGCTTTCCGAGCTTTCTTTCCGCCATCAGCATCAGTC
>DASVBM010000247.1:0-3169 GCA_036375835.1 Chitinophagaceae bacterium
AGTTCGTTATACACCCAGAGGTTATTGCCCAGCTTGTCGATCACGGCAATCACACCGTCATCGATGGTCAGTTCGTAACCGCTGAGGATCTTAACAGGGTATTTTGCCTCCTTACCGTTTTTGGTAGTCAGGTTCTTTATCCGCAGCGGCCGGATCATGATCTTTTCGCTTTCATTCGTTGCATATCCTTCTTCCTCCACGTAAGGGAGGTCGAATAACTTTCGGGCGGTATCTTTTGCCCGATCGTAGGTATTGTACATTACCAGTTGCCAGGGTGCCGAAGTTGTGTCTTTCATCGGCAGGATCGCTGCGGTAAAACAATACTGCCAGTGATTGGTGCGGGAGATGTCGCCGAGGAACCGGTTATTCGTTTCAATATTCAGGTCCTCACGCGTCATCTTTTCAACGCAATAGATCTTTGCCTCGTCAATGCCGTTGCTGATGGTATACCGGTAGCGGTTCTTTTCGTGTTTTATGCTGTTAAACGTGTTTACGCTGAACATGCGCAGCATCCGTTGTTCAATCGTATAGTAGTCCTCCCCGGTAGTAGCGACCCAGCCGCGCTTCACCTTCGAGGTCTGGTATTTGCCAAAGCTCAGCTTCTGGTTAACGATCCAGGCGTTCACACCTTTAACAGGCATCTTCTCCGACACCGCCTGGAATTTCTCCGGTACCGCCAGTTTTGCTGAACCGCAGGAAGCCAATATCATTGCGGCGGCCAGCAGGTAAACGATTTGCTTCATGATCAGGATTGTTGGGATGTAATGTGGTTTCACAATATTCTCTTTATTTATATCCAATACCACTTAGCTCGATGAAACCGTTGGGTCGGATACATGCTTTTAATGATTTTTTAAGAAACATACATTGAATAACAGGGTGATTTTGCACACCAGGTTTCAGGAAGCCAGCGTTATTTTCCGGCGATCGCTCAGTACAGCAGCCCGGTTATGATCAGTCAGGAATGCCAGCAGAACGAAAAGCCATTGCAGGTTCCCGGCCCAGGCTACCGAGCGGACATCCGGTGGCCGCGGACTAAATGCGTTTAACAACTGCGTGATCAGCAGGAGCCCGGTAAACACCCAAAACAGCAAAACGCCTTTCCGGTTCCGCGCATGGGTGTTGCTTAGATAGAGATACACACCTCCGGAGAAGATCAGTAATTCGGCGATCATCGAAGCAGCGGGGTTATTCCAGAGGCCGAGTCCCCAAACCACGCGCTTACCCGGCGCCAGCGGAAGATCCGGTATATGCACTACAAGGTCGAGTACCCAATGACTCAGTACACATAAACCTATCACCAGCGCGGCAGCCTTCTTTTTCGTGAACAGCCAGTAAATAATGCCGGCAAGAAACGACCAGGCTAAAACCATCAGCAGGCTATGGCTCCAGGGATAATGTGTAAATGCAAGCGGGTTCGAAGCCACAATGCCCGGCCGGATCTCCATTGTTTCCACACCGGTTAACAGCAGGATCGGCCATAACAGATCCAGGAACTGGCTGGCAATCACAAGCAGGCCTAACGAAACACCGGGCGCTGCTTTTTTCGCAGCCATACCTGCGCCGAAGTGTGCGATGAACATAGAATGCCGATTTTGGGGGTTCTGCAAAATTAGAATCAGCCTCCATGTTGTTATTACCGCTCAAACGAATTCTACCGCTTGCAGTCCTCGCTTTCAGCCATTCGCCTGATATGGTCGGGTACTGCAATGATTTTTATCATCGGTAACCGCGGTGCATGGCAGTAATTTTAATTGCCGTCTTTTCAATCGGCTGCAGATGCCGGCAAAATGGAACATACTGTTGTTATCGGCGGTACTTACCCTGGTATCACTGGTACAGGCCTGCAGCAATAAGGAAACGATGGCCTCCCAGCGGTTCAGCTATACCGAATTCCGTGATTCCATATTACACCGATCAACTGATACCCTGCCCGATACTGCTTCCTCAAACGTACTCGACAGCAATTTCATTCCCGGGGCCCGGTCTTTCGAGCATCTGCTTGTCCGGATGTACACTTTATGGAAACTGGAAGCTGCCATGTTGAAAAAGCGGGAGACGAGCGTATTGAACCGTGATTCTGCCAGTGGCTATACGGATGAAGAGAAAATGGCGCTTCAGGAAAACATCAGCGAACTGGATTCATTTCTTCGCAGTAGTCGCGATTCAACCCCACCTGGGAATTGCCGCGAAACAGCCTGTGCTTTGTATGTCGAGGTTGTAAAATCCGAGCAAAGACTTTTCCTCTATATCGACGGCGAACTGGCAGACAGTTTTAAAGTATCTACCGGCGTTACCGGTTATGAAACGCCTGACATGAACCTCAGACCACTGGGCCCCGTACTCACCCGGTATACCTCGCGTAAATTCCCCGGTGGTAATTATATGGGGCTTGGCAATATGCCCTATGCTGTCTTTCTGAAGAACGGTTATGCGATCCACGGTACCACACCTGGTAATTTCTCCCGGCTCGGAAGAAGGGCTTCGCACGGTTGTATCCGCCTGCACCCGGAGAATGCAAAACTGTTTAATCAATTGGTGAAAAGGGTAGGACTGAAGAATACCTGGGTCAGGGTCACGGATCAGCGTACCCCGGTTCCACAACCAATCGTTCATGTACCCTGAAGGAGAGTACCCGCCAGCCTCATCGCCCCAGTTACACCAGGAGCGAACAGGGGCGCTGGAACTGATTGTTGATGTGAACAACGACAAACACAGTCATTTGCCGTTGCAGTTTTATCTTTTGACGAATTTGTTATGAATACACCGGTGGTGTAACAACTATATTTGTCCCTGCAACTGTTTTTAAACGAGATTTAAATAGGTGTTTTTCATAGGTTAGCAACGGCCGACTCTTTCCAGGGACGGCTTTTTTTTTGTCTTCGTCTGATTTCCCCTGTTGAACCCGGTTTCCATCCTGCGGAATATTCCCTGTGTTCAACATTTCCGGGGATCGCTGTCATCGCTGTGCCGGCAATTCTAATCTGGTTTAATCCCCGGTATTTGCCGGAGCCGCAGAAATGGCTTACATTCAGGGATACCCGGATGACTTATGTCATACAGTTTTCAGGTTCAACCATTGTATTTTGTATTTCGACCTAAAACACGCCATATGAGACCCCTTGTTATCCTCATCCTCGTTACGGTGATCGCCTGCCGGTCATCAGTG
>DASVBM010000286.1:0-2968 GCA_036375835.1 Chitinophagaceae bacterium
TCTCGCTTGATGTCGCGGCACAAAAGATCACTTACTCCGAACCCGACGATAACGACGGAAGGAACCTTTCTGCGTACGAAGTGATCGGCAGACTGGGCCAGAACATACTTATTTACAAGAATTACAAAGACGATCACTATATATCCGTGTACGACCAGCACATGAAGCAGGTTGGCAGGAATAAACTGGGCCAGATCCCGGAACGGATGATCAATGCTGATTTCATGAATTTCAGCGACATGGCTATCATGATCTACCAGTACCAGAAAAAAAGCGTGGTGTACTGCATGGCTTTAAGGATAGACGCTTCCGGAAAGCCTGTCGGCGAGCCGGTAGAGATGGACACCACGCATATAAATTTCTGGGCCAGCAATCGCGTGTACAATACCATTTTCAGTGAAGACAAAAAGCGGATAGGGGTGTTCAAACTGAACACAAAGAACGATAAGGTGCACGTACTGACCAGCGCTGTCTTCGATGACAGCCTTAAGTTAATGGGAAAGCACCGGGTCAACCTGAAAATGCCCAACCGGTATGACTACCTCACCGAGTTCACCATAGATAATGACGGTGATATTGCTTTTCTGCGGGTAAGCAGTTCCGGCCAGAACGACAACATTAACAAGCTGCAGCTACTGGTCAAACCGGTGGATGCTGATGCGGTGGCAGAATATGACCTGGACAGTAAAGGATTATTTCTCGATGACGTGCGGGTGCGCGCCGACAATGGCAGCAGGCGCTTTCTGATAACTTCGTTTTTTACCCGTACGCGCAGAGGGAATGTCGAAGGGATTTATTCATATATCTGGGACAAGCGTAATGCAATGGCAATTGCGGCAAACAGCATTGCGTTTACTGATGAACTCCGTGCAGACGCCAAGGGGGGTAACAACGCTTTTAAAACCGCTTTTGACGATTATTTCCTGCGCAATATAATTATGCGTGAAGATGGTGGATTCCTGCTCACCGCCGAATCCATTTATTCCACCTCCCGTGGGGGTGCACCGCTCAGCCGCTGGGATTATATCTATGGTTCACCCTATGCGGGCGAATTCGTGCCCATAGGGGTTAACCCGTATTACTATCCCTGGTGGAGAACCCGGGGGTTGGGTCAAACCACGCGCTACTTTGCAGACAACGTGCTGATCCTTTCGTTCGATGAAAAGGGTGCGCTGGAATGGACAAACGTGGTGCGGAAAAGCCAGTTTGACGATAATACCGACAACTTCCTGGGGTATACGATGATGAATACCGGTTCCGAGCTGCATTTCCTCTACAACCTCCAGGAAAAGCGGAACCTGATGCTCACCGACCAGAGTATAGAGCCATCGGGTCAGCTCACGCGGCGACCTACGTTAAAGAACCTGGATAAAGGATATGATTTCATGCCACGATACGGCAAGCAGATTGCTGCGAAAACAATTATTTTTCCTTGCCAGTACAGGAACTACATTTGCTTTGCAAAAGTAGATTTTAATTAGTGGTTGTACTATTCCGTGAAAGGTCTCCTGCCAGCCTCATTTGGATTTTACTCATAGCCGCCGGACTGCACGCGCATGATTTTATGACGCAGCCGGTGGTGCTCTCGGCGGCCAAAGACGGCCTGATTTCCTGGTTTTTCCGTATGCTTTTACCCGGTCTTTCCGGGCTCCCGGTTTTTCTCTTATACCTGCTTTTGCTGATGATACAGGCGCTCCGTTTTAACTACGTGATGAATGACCTGCGGATGTTCCAGCACCCGAATTTTCTGACAGCAATGAGCTATGTGATGTTCGCCTCATTGCTTCCACCATGGCATACTGTTTCCCCGGCGCTGGTGGCAAACATCTTCATAATCTGGATTTACAGCCTTATCCTCAGGCTTTACAACAACCGGAATCCCAGGTCGCTGCTTTTTAATATCGGGCTCATCAGCGGCCTGGCGATCGTTTGCTATCACCCGCTCATCCTGATGGCGGTAGTGGTTTTATTCGCCCTGATCGTAATCCGCCCGTTTAACCTCACCGAAATATTCGTGCTGCTGATAGGTGTGGTCACACCTTTTTATTTTCTCGGTGCTTATCTGTTCCTCACCGATCAATGGGACGACCTGCTGCGCTATCTGCCATCCTGGGATTTCAGGTGGCCCGCCCTCCAGAAAGACTACCGGCTGGCACTTACGATCGGAGTATTGCTGGTAAGCTTCCTTTCAGGCATCTTTGTCTGGGAACGAAACAACCGACGGATGCTGATCCAGTCCCGCAAAAACTGGGGGGTGCTCCTGTTGCTGTTTTTGCTGTTTCTGCCGGTACCGCTGGTTCATTATGAGAACAGTGTGAATGCCATGTTCCTCTGGATACCCCCGCTGGCAGCTTTTGCGGCTAATGCTTTTCTATATCCGCGCAAGACCTTATTCCCGGTTATTTTATTCTGGCTCATCATTATCATTTCAGTGTATAACAACTGGTTCCAGGGATAAAAAATACACGTATTCTTAACGCCGCATATCCATAACTTTGGCGCTTCGAATACCTTATAAATCACTCGCATGAAGTTTGGCATTGTAGTATTCCCGGGATCAAATTGCGACAGGGACATGCAGGATGCAATTCAAAATGACCTGAACAAAGAAGTGATCATGCTCTGGCACAAAGACCAGGACCTGAGCATGTTCAGTACCAACGATTGCATCGTTTTACCAGGAGGGTTTTCTTATGGTGATTACCTGAGGTGCGGGGCCATTGCACGGTTCAGCCCTATGATGCAGCGCGTAATTGAATTTGCGGGAAAAGGCGGTAAAGTACTGGGTGTATGTAATGGATTCCAGATCCTTTGCGAAAGCCATCTTCTGCCTGGTGTTTTGTTACAAAATGCCAATCAGCAATTCATCTGTAAGAATGTTCACATCCGTCCGTCTGAAGGGGCAGCACTGAAGATCCCGATTGCACACGGCGATGGTCGCTATTTTGCTGAGGATCAGGTTCTTGAT
>DASVBM010000212.1:0-5331 GCA_036375835.1 Chitinophagaceae bacterium
GTTTTTTGAACCGCAGAGAACTTGAGAACGAGAGGTTACGCAGAGATCGGTAAACTGCTGGACCCTTAATCTTATACGATAAGTGTTCCATAAAAACGGAAGGCTCTACGCTGTCTCTGCCCCTCATGTTCTCCGCGGTTAAGGAAACGTGCGCAGCACGTTTAAATACAGCCGCAGGAACTTCGCAGCCGAAGTTTTTGAACCGCAGAGAACATGAGAACGAGAGGTTACGCAGAGATCGGGAAACTGCCGGACCCTTAATCCTATACGATAGGTGTTCCATAAAAACGGAAGGCTCTGCGCTATCTCTGCCCCTCATGTTCTCTGCGGTTAACCCAACGTGCGCAGCACGTTTAATCAGAGGCGGAGGAAATTCGCGGGCGAAGTTTTTTGAACCGCAGAGAACGAGAGAACGAGAGGTTACGCAGAGATCGGGAAACTGCTGGACCCTTGATCTTATACGATAGGTATCCCTTTAAAACGGAACACTCTGCGCTGTCTCTGCCCCTCATGTTCTCTGCGGTTAAGGAAACGTGCGCAGCACGTTTTATCAGAGGCGGCGGAAATTCGCGGGCGAAGTTTTTTGAACCGCAGAGAACGAGAGGTTACGCAGAGGGATAATCTACTGGCTGCTTAATCTGATACCATAGGCATTCCTTAAAACGGAACACTCTGCGCTGCCTCTGCCCCTCATGTTCTCTGCGGTTAACCCAACGTGCGCAGCACGTTCAATCAGAGGACGAAACAGCCATCCGGCAAATAACGTATGACAACCGCTCACGCTCCTTCTTTAACCGTCCCGTCTGATGAGAACTTCCGCTCTATCCGCGACGCCTGGTGTTCCGGCCCCTGCCTTCTCTCCTGTTCGGGCTTCTCTGTAGGCTGCATATTATCCGCCATGTTCGCGATATTCATGCTGTCGGGCATCATGGTGGTCATACCAAGCATGATCTTGTTGTCCACGCCTGCCACCACTTTGGTGTCTCCACGCTTCAGCGCTTCATAACCATACCTTGCCACCATTGCAGGGTCTGAAAGCGGTTTCTGGTATTCTTTCGTCTCCTCCATATGTGCTTTATGGAAGAAATCGGTATCGGTTCTGCCCGGCATCAGGCAGGTCATCGTTACACCGGTATCTTTTAATTCATAGCTCAGCGCTTCTGAAAACGAAAGCACGAACGCCTTGCTGGCAGCATATACCGCCAGGTAAGGCGAGGGTATCTTTGAAACCACAGACCCCAGCTGCAATACCTTACCGGTTCCGCGTTTTACCATGTCTGCGGTAAACAGGTGCGTGAGTGCAACCAGCGATACGACGTTGAGATGGATCAGCTCCAGTTGCCGCTCCAGGCTGGTCTCAATGAACTTCCCGTGTTCGCCCTGGCCGGCATCGTTCACCAGCACGTCGATAAGGATGCCCCGCTCCTTCACTTCCTGGTAAAGCGCTTTTGCCGCTCCGTCGCGGAAGAGGTCTTTGGCTATGGGCGTAACTTCCACACCCAGTTGTTTCAGTTCGTTCGCTACTTCCTGCAGCCGCTCGGCATTTCTGGCCGATAAAACAAGACTGTAGCCATCATTTGCAAACAGTTTTGCAAGTTCATAACCGATACCGCTGGTGGCGCCGGTTATCAGTGCGTATTTATTTCTGTTTTCCTCGTTGATCTTTCGCATAACTCCGGATTTTGCCTCTGAAAAGCGGAAAAAGTATGCCACCAGGCGTGCCGCTTCACGAAGCTTGTGTTCATTTTAAGAAATCGGCGCGGGCGCGCTTCAATGCTTCCGCGCAGCTGGTCAAACCAGCATTGCTCCTGGCGCTGACTGCCGCTTTGGTAGGATTGTTGCGGTGGCAACCGGCTACACTATCATTCACAAAAACCTAAGCTTCATGAAATGGTATCTAAAGCGAAGCCTTTATACAGCGGTATTCGCCACTATCCTCGCCTGCTCGTGTTCTGATTCCAAAACCTCACCGGAAGAAGAAAAAGAGATCACCGAAATGGACTCGGTTTCGCGCGCTGTTGAAGACAGCACCAAACGCCTGAAAGAACAGACCGACCGGGTGGAAGAAAAACTGGAAAAACTTGACAACGAATTCAAATCAGATTCATCAAACAAATAACCATGAGAAAGCAATTCATGCTCTTCAGCGTCGCACTGATTGTCTTTGCCGCAGTGGCGCTCACCGCCCTCGCCCAGAAGGGCAAAGAAGGCAACGGCAAAGGCAACAATAAAGAGCAGCAGAAAGACCATGGCCAGCCTGCCGGCAAAGGAAACAAAGACAGGGGAAACCAGGACCGGGGAAACAAGGACAATCCCGGAAAGGGTAACGACAACGCCGATAACCCGGGTCGGAAAGACGATCATCCCGGCAAAGGGAACAAGGGCGAAGGCTACGGTAAAGACGATAACCCGGGTAAAGACAAGGGGAATGAAGATAACCGGGGCAGGGATGAAAAAGCCAGCAGGGCTATTACCGAAAAAGGATATAAATGGGATGATGATACATTCCGTGACCGCGATAAGATCCGCAGGAACCAGGAGAAGGTAACGATCTGCCATAAGCCGGGAAGGGAAAACGAACCCGGTGTAACGATCACCGTTTCATCTGCCGCGCTGAAGGCGCACCTCAATCACGGCGACGTGCAGGGTGACTGCCCCAAAGTGGATAACCCGCGGTTCAGTGATGCGTTCCTGCGACGCCGCACAGATTATTTCACCACCTTACAGGAATCGCAGGAGCAGGTGATCTACAGCAGGTCGATCCTAGATTATGCTTTGGAAAGGCTGACCGGCGCGCGTGCCCAGCTCGTTACCATGCAACGGTCAAATGTGCCTGCTTCCGAGATCGATTCCAGGCGCCTGCTGATCGTGGACCTGGAAAAGGATGTTTCATTACTGGAACAGGTGCTGGGTGTAACCGCCAACCTGGTTGCCAACCGGCTCATGCAATAACACCGCCTTACATAAATAAAAAAAGCCTCCCGGATAGGAGGCTTTTTTTATTGAAAAACAGTCTTACTGGTTATCAACAACCGATTCTATCACTGATTGAATGGAACTGGAAACATTAGACAGCAGGTTGTAACCTGTTGCCGATTCGATGGCATCAACCGAAGTACGGTAAAGTTTCCAGTCAGTGCTGATGCTGTTGGTGTTCGGGGTATTCACCGCGATCACGCGTGTGGAAGTGGTTACGCGACTGAGATCGCCGTTGCCATTCGGCAACACCACCACTACTTTCCATACACGGTTCGGAACGGTGATCCTGCCGGCGTCGATGGTATTGAACGTACCGTTTGAACCGGTTCCGCCCACGCCATACGAGCCCATGATCACATATACCTCGTTCCCTGCAGTAACCAGGCTCCTCACATAGCTCTCCATGTTATTCCAGGTTTGCTGGTTGTTATACGGCGCCTGCGGAATCATATTACTCATCAGGAAGGTTGAAGAGTTTGCGGCTACTGTCAGCGTGCGGTCGGCTGAAGGACAGTTATGTCCCCGGTCGAAACCACTTCCGCTGTAGGATGTGGCCCCCACCTGGTACCAGCCTGCGGGCAATGAAGCATCCGCGCGGAAGTCATCCTGCCTGGGCGTAGAGCCGAGGTCGCCGGAGTAGATATGCCAGCTCACCCAGTTGGGTGTGGCCCTGTCGCGGCTATAGCTCATTACGTAATAGGTTTTATTCATCAGGTAGTTGTTCGGTGAACCGAAAGCGTCTGCCACCGCGTTACTGGGATTACCCATTAACAGGTTATCATTATCGCCCGGAACGGTTCCTCCGCCGGAAGTTGAATAAGGATTGATGGTGATCTCATCAATGTTGATCCGGTAAGTACCGCCGGATGTTTTGCGAATCGAAAAACGTACGTTTCCGGAGACGTTTACATTAAAAGACGCGGTAGACAAACTGGTGGAGGACGTGGTAACGGTGCTGCCGACCTTCGTCCAGCTGCTGCCGCTGTTCGTACTCATCCAAAGTTCCCAGTTACTGTTTCCGTCGCTGCCGTATTTCGCGTGGCTCACGGTAACGGTGGATGCGCCGTTCGCGAAATTAAAATTCATCTCCACCTTACCGGTGTTGCGTACACGTGCAGACGCGGTTCCCACCTTACGGTCCGAAGTGGTGTTACCGATCAGGGCGTCGTTCATGGCCCAGGAGCCTGTTCCCAGGGTTACGTTGGCGTTTGCATACGAGGTTTTTGAGCCAGTTTCAAAATCTTCCGCTATTCCGCCATTACTGAGCGTGCGGGCTGCAAGCGGTTGATCGATCAGCATGTTGTTGATCGTTTCCTTGCGGCATGCGGTGAACAACGTGGTCAGGATGACGACCACGAAGAGGTGTTTGACAATCTTCATTTTTGTGATTTTGGTGATGAGTTGGTGGCTGCAAACTATAACATATTTACGCAGCTGAAGCGGCCATTGCCGGGGGTGTGGACAACCTGAGTATAAGCCGTACTCACCTTAGAGATAAATGCTATACGATGGCAAATTCCAAATGCTGAAATTCCAAATACCATAGATGATGACTGAACGATTGAAATTCCAAATGCTGAAATTCCAAATACCAAATTCCATAGATGAGGAGCGAACAGATTGAAATTCCAGATAAAGCTGCCGGACAGACGCCGGGCATTGACCACCATCATTGTGGGCAGGAATCCACCAATGGATATTTGTTACCTGCTTCAACTGATGCGAAACCGGAGTTATATACTAGCCTGCCTGTTTATACTGCTCCTGCAATCCTGCGTTCAGCGGCGCCGGGAACAGCCAGTGGTATACAAAGGCAAACCGGTGGTGCCTGCGGTGATCGCTGCTGAACACGCCGGCCTGCTCAACAGCATCAGCGCGCTGTCTGTTATGCCCGACAGCACCGGAAGGGCAGCGGGAAAACTGCTGGCCCTGGTGAAGAATCATTTCAGTGAAGAAGAAGATTATGTGCTGCCTGTGCTCGGTGCCATTCCCCTGATCGATTCCGGGAATACCATTGACCAGCCCGGGCGTTTATCAGAGATGGTGGCGAAATACAGGCGGAACAAGGGGCATATGATGGCGGACCACCAGCTGATCGCTTTGTTCACCGATGAAATGGTGGCCGCGGGAACCCGCGAAGGCCATCCGCAGGTAGTTGGTTTCCGCGAATCCATCCTTCATCACGCCGCAATGGAAGAATCGGTTTTGTTTCCAGCGGTGGAGCTGGTGGGAAAATACCTTCATAGTGAATGAAATTCCAAATACTGAAATTCCAAATTCCAATTCCACCCGACTGACCCGATGACACTGCTGACTCTTGCTGACTTTCGCTGACATTCACGACCGATGCCT
>DASVBM010000120.1:0-2976 GCA_036375835.1 Chitinophagaceae bacterium
TAATATCTTTACCGGCTCATTCCGTGACATCTGGATATGTTTTATTCTAAAGCAGAGGCATATTCAGCCCACACAAAATCATTCGGATGTCAGTTAATAAAGAGATAAAGAAGATCACTACCCATACGCTGCAGAAAATGAAATCCGGCGGTGAAAAAATTTCCATGATCACCGCCTATGACTTTTCTTTCGCACGCATATTCGACGAAGCGGGTATTGATGTTATCCTGGTAGGCGACAGCGCCAGCAATGTAATGGCGGGAAACGAAACTACCGTACCAATGACCATCGAACACATGATTTACCACGCGCAGTGCGTGGTAAAAGGCATCGACCGGTGCCTGGTGGTGGTGGACATGCCCTTCGGATATTATCAGTCGAATTCCGACATTGCCCTGGCTTCCGCCATCCGCATCATGAAAGAAACCGGTGGCCATGCCATCAAGCTCGAAGGCGGTGAAGAAGTGATAGACAGCGTACACCGTATTGTTTCCGCTGGCATACCGGTGATGGGGCACCTCGGTCTCACTCCCCAGTCCATTTACAAGTTCGGCACTTACAACGTCCGTGCAAAAGAACAGGCGGAGGCCGATAAACTGCGACGCGACGCGAAACTCCTCGAGGAAGCAGGATGTTTTGCAGTTGTATTGGAAAAAATCCCGGCCGGACTTGCAAAAGAAGTCAGCAGCAGCCTCCATATTCCAACCATCGGCATCGGCGCCGGCAAATACTGCGACGGGCAGGTGCTGGTAATGCACGACATGTTAGGCATCAACACTGAGTTCCGCCCGCGTTTCCTGAGGCAATACCTGAACCTGCACGAACAGGTAACAGGCGCGGTTAAGCAGTATATCTCCGACATCAAACAGGAGGATTTCCCGAACGACGCCGAATCTTACTGACTCAGCCGATTTAAACCCGGCATTCACCCTTATTTTTTGCCGCATGTCTCACTTGAAAGCTAATTTCGAAGCGCATTGTGAAAAAGAATAAAAAACTGATATCTTTTGTTGCGCACATTATTGCGTGGATCTGCTTTTTCTCGCTGCCTTATATTTTCCTCCCTCGTGCACGCAATGGCCAGATGTTCAACGTGAGCAACAATATGCTTGCCACCTACATTGTGATCTGTCTTTTCCTGATATTGTTTTACTACCTGAACACACTGGTTTTGATACCCAGGCTGTTTAAACAAAAAAGATGGCTGCTCTACTTCAGTGCCGTAGGCGTTTGCTTCCTTTTATTCCTTAATGCACCAAAGCCCATTGCCGATCTGGTGGTGAAACCGCAGAACCGGGTTGCAAGAACTACGGAACAACGCACAGACAACAGCCAGCGGCGTAGACCAACCAAACTAACGCATTACCCCGGCTCCTATCTTGGCTTCATACTGGTGTTTGCGGTTGGACTTGCTATCTCGGCCATACAGGAATGGCTGAAGGCAGAAGACCTGAAAAAGGAAATGGAACACCAGAAACTCAACACCGAACTGTCTCTGCTGAAGTCGCAGATCAACCCGCACTTTTTCTTTAACACGCTGAACAATATTTATTCCCTGGCCATCATCAAAAGCGACGACACGGCTTCATCCATTCTCAAGCTGTCGTCTATCATGCGCTACGTACTCACTGAAACCAACCACGATTTTGTTTCACTGGCCAGCGAAATCGAGTTCCTACAGAATTATGTAAACCTGCAGTCGGTAAGACTCACTGACAAAGTGAAGCTTTTGGTGGAACTCGACGGTGAAACCAGCGACAGGCAGATCGCACCGCTCCTGCTGATACCATTTGTTGAAAATGCGTTTAAGTACGGCGTAAGTACCGTTGAGCCTTCGGAAATTTCAATCAGCTTACATACTGAAGGATCGAAACTGTTGTTTACCGTGAACAATACCATCCTCCATGCTGCCAAACACAGTGCCGTGAACACCGGTATAGGAATTGCGAACGTACGACGCAGGCTGGAACTGCTGTACCCGGGGAAGCACAAGCTGGATATTTCGGAGCAGGATGGCATATACCGGGTGAACCTTGAAATCAACTTAATATGATCAGCTGTATTGCACTGGATGACGAGCCCCTGGCGCTGAGAGTGATCAATGAATACTGCGAACGGATCCCTTTCCTCGACCTCCGGCAACAATTCACGAACCCCGACGACGCCCGTAAATTTCTAAAAGAAAACCGGGTAGACCTGTTGTTCCTCGACATCCAGATGCCGGACTGCAACGGCGTGGAGCTTTACAGATCACTGCAGAATAAGCCTGCCGTAATTTTCACAACGGCCTATAAGGATTTCGCTGTCGAAGGCTTCAATGTTGATGCAGTGGACTACCTGCTGAAACCATTCGACTACCCCCGGTTTTTAAAAGCCGTATTTAAAGCAAAGGAATACCTCGAGTTCATTTCATCCAAGGATCTTGAACTGAGTTCAATATTCGTTAAAGTGAACTATGAACTAACGAAGATCAATCTCAAGGACATTGAGCTGATCGAAGCACTGGACGATTATATCAAAATCCATATCAAACCGCATCCCGTGCTCACCCTGATGACCCTGAAAGCCATACAGGAAAAGTTACCGCCCAGGGAATTCATTCGCATACACCGTTCCTATATCGTGCCCGTAAGTAAAATTGAAAAGTTCAACCGCCAGAAGATAACCGTTGCCGGCAAGGAAGTTCCGGTAGGCAGCAGTTATGGCAGCGTGATCGACGAACTGCAGAAGCAAAAACAATCCTGAGCCACGCTTTAGCTTTTTCCGGCATATATCGGCTGCCATCGGGCGGTTCGCAGCTGTATTATCTCCCCGTATCGTAAAAAAAAAGTCTGCCTGGCCCCGCCGGCGGCGGATTAACGCGGAACATACCGTCCGGGACGATAAATTTGTGCTATGTGGCGCGATGAAAAAGATATGAAGCCTTTCGAAGAACAGGAAACGGACACGCTCGTGGAAAACCAGCACCCCTGGTCG
>DASVBM010000156.1:0-2499 GCA_036375835.1 Chitinophagaceae bacterium
GAAACAAAGACATACAACTTCAGAACGGGTCCCCTGCAGGCTGTGCAGGCCACCAATCCTGGAAAAGCCGCAAACAAAATATAACACATGAGAAAGTCAACTGCATACCTCATCCTTTCATTGTTATTCCTGTCTTCAGCCGGCTTTGCACAGGATGAGACCGGCAAGAGTACCATAGCGGCCATCGCACGCTATAAAGACGGCGCGGTGGAACTACGCTGGCTGCCTGACAATAAAACAGTGCTGAATCTCGGCTTCGCCAACAGTTATACGATCCAGCGGAGGGACTCAGGTGCTGCGGACTTCCTTGACATCGCCACGGTAAAGCCATTTGAAAGGGCAACCTGGGAAAAGATGATCAGCACCGAAGCAGATGCAAACAACAAATCAGCGCTGGAAATGTCCATGGAATTCCTCTTTGCTCCGAAGGCATACCACGATAAGCCATTTGGCATGGAAGAAGGCATCGGTGACATGAACGATGCGAAGAGTAAAGAGGATATGGTGTATGCACTATTTGTTTTGTCGACCATAAAAAGCGGAAAAGCCGCCGTGGCTTTAGGGCTGGGCTATATCGACAAAACGGTAGCACCGGCCAGTTCGTATGAATACAGGATCGTTTTGAATGCCAGCTCGCCTGTTTACAAAGTGAAAGACGGGATGGTGAGCGTAAGGACCGTAGCCATTGAAAATAAATACCGCAACGAGGTGTTTGTTTATACCGGCGATACGAAGTTGTCGTTTGTGTGGGCGGCTAACCCGCATATCAATGGCTATTTTGTAGAAAGAGCCGGCGAGGGTGAAACGAAATTCAAACAGCTGAATACAACGCCTTTTTACGATTCGAAAGGAGCAGGCTACGAAGAGGCTGTTAACGGGTCGTTTGATGATGATTCACTGGTGAATTATAAATGGTATCGCTACAGGTTTTATGGCCTCACTTCATTTGGCGACAAAGTGCTTTTTGCCGAGGTGAAAGGTATGCCGAAAGACCTGACGCCACCAACGGCACCGCTGGTGAAGCAACCTGAGCATATAAAGCCAAAACAGGTATCGGTAAGCTGGCAGATGACCGGAAATATTGCTGACCTAAGGGGTTTCATTGTGGGAAGGTCTGATAAAGACACAGGTGATTTTAACTTGCTTCATAAACGATTACTGCCCGCTGCCACCAGGAGTTTTACGGACACCGGGTTTAGCACCGAATCGAATAATTATTACGTAGTGTATGCCCTGGATACGGCAGGCAATATCAGCGCTTCCTATCCTGCTTATGTGGCGTTAACGGATTCAACGCCGCCGGCGAAACCGGAAATCGCTTCAACGCTGATCGACTCGCTGGGTGTGGTTACCATAACGGTAAAGCCCGGAACGGAAAAAGATTTGAAAGGCTACCGGGTATTCAAAGCCAACGACCCTGAGCATGAACCATCGGTGATCGAAGAGGTATTCAGGGAAAGCAAGTCTGACACCGTTGCACTGCGATTTATATTTACCGACACCGTTTCGCTCAATTCATTAACCCCGAAAGTGTATTACAAGGTGAAGGCGCTGGATTATAATTATAACCAGTCTCCTTTTTCGGAATTCGCCGTGGTACGCCGTCCCGATACCATCCCCCCCGGCACACCAGTATTCACCCGTGTATTGGTGAGCGAGAAAGAGATCGATTTATTCTTCGCAGCCAGTGAAAGCGAGGATGTGAAAGAACAGCTTATGTACAGGCGAATCGATACCGCAACCGCATGGACAGTGCTTGAGAAAATGAAGCCTTCGCAGCAAATGCTGGCCGATACCAACGTGCAACCCGGGAAGACCTATTACTACACCCTGCGGGCGATGGACGAATCCGGTTTGTATTCCCCTTACTCCAACGCAGTATATGGAAAGCCATATCGGAGCGGAGTACTGCCAGGAATACAAAATGCCGCTGCAACCATTAATGATGGTAAAGTGATATTGAAATGGGATTACCCGCGCGCCGTTGGTGATGTATATTTTGTTGTTTACAGGAAGAATATTTCGGGCGAGCTGGTGCAGCTTGCCAGGGTTCGGGAAAACGGTTATATCGATAACAAAGTATCGAAGTCCAATGTATACGCGATCAGAGCGGTGGCCGATAATGGAGACCAGTCGCCATTAACTCCTATCATCACGCCTACTGTTAAAGAATAAACCGAACCCTATGTTTAGAAAGTTAAGTACATTCTTCCTGCTGCTGGTGCTGGTCAGCCATTCATCCGCGCAGGACAGCCTCCGCAAAAAGACGCCGGTAAAGCTAACCGGGGTGGTTGGCGTAACATACGAAGGATACGGGCTGAGCCGTAACCCCGGGGGAAATGGATTTTATAACCCCCGGAGGCCTTATAACCAAATACGGTTTTTATTTACGCCGGTGCTCCAATACAAAAAATTCACCATCCCGGTTAATTTCAATTTCGCCGCGATGGCCAGGAATGCGGCAGGTCCGTACGCGGGCCTGGAACACCAGTCGGTGGG
>DASVBM010000174.1:0-2532 GCA_036375835.1 Chitinophagaceae bacterium
CTTTCAGGCGTCAAAGTGGCGGTGGTTGGCGATGTGATGCTGGATACCTATTGCTGGGGCAGGGTAGAAAGGATATCCCCTGAAGCGCCGGTTCCGGTTGTAGCAGTTGACCGGAAGGAAGCCCGGATCGGGGGTGCCGGAAATGTGGCACTTAATACTGCAGCCCTTGGTGCCCCAACCTTCGTTTTTTCAGTGATCGGCAGCGATGACGAAGGCCGGGAACTGAAGGAACTGATGCAGAAAAACAATATCAGCACCGAATTTATCATTGAATCTCCGGAGCGGATTACTACCAATAAAACAAGAGTCATCAGCCGTAATCAGCAGATGATGCGGCTCGATGCAGAATACGTAGCCGATCTGAATGCCGGACTGGAAGAAGACCTCCTCAACAGGTTTGCAACCTTCGTGGAGCAGCAACAGCCCAAGGTCGTGATTCTCGAAGATTACAACAAAGGCGTGTTAACCGAAAACGTGATCGCCGGTATTATCGGCATCTGCAACCGCCATGACATCATAACCACAGTGGATCCGAAGCGAAAGAACTTTTTCGCATTCAAAAACGTAACCATCTTCAAGCCGAACCTGAAAGAAGTGAAGGAAGCGCTGAACATACTTTTTGATGAAATCGATGATCACCTGCTGGGAAACATTCACGAGGAGCTGCAGCGGCAACTGAGCCACCGTTATTCACTCATCACGCTTTCAGAAAAAGGTATTTTCTACCAGGGCGACCGGGACCACCGGGTCATCCCTTCTCACATCCGCAATATTGCCGACGTCAGCGGCGCCGGTGATACGGTGATCGCAGTGGCTTCGCTGGTTTATGCAGCCTCAGCCAATATTGACCTTGCCGCTGAAGTTGCCAATATAGCCGGGGGCCTGGTCTGCGAAGAAGTAGGCACCGTAGCCATTGACCCGGCAAGGCTGATGCTGGAATGTAAAACGATCTTATCCTGATGAAACTTTATGCCATTATCGCTGCAGGGGGCTCAGGCCAGCGGATGGGCACTACCACACCCAAGCAATTTCTGCTTTTGAATGGGAAGCCGGTATTATGGCATTCGGTTAATCGTTTTTTGAGCACCTTTCCGGATATCGAAGTTATTGTGGTCGTCCCTGCTGCTCACCTGCAGCAGGCCGGGGAAATCTGCAGCGAATTCCCGTCTGTTAAACTGGTCGAAGGAGGCAGCAGCAGGTTTCAGTCAGTAAAGAATGGATTGCAGCATGTGAAGCATCCCTCAATCGTTTTTGTGCATGATGCGGTACGCTGCCTTGTTTCGGCCGATTTGCTGCAGCGGTGCTGCAAACAGGCGATCGACAAAGGATCCGCGATACCCGCCGTACCAGTGACAGACAGCCTCAGGATGATATCAGAAGGTTCACATGAGGTTATTGATCGCAATAAAATACGCAACATCCAGACACCCCAGGTCTTCCGCAGCGAGATCATTCTGCCTGCGTTCAACGTTGATGAAAATCCTTCTTTCACTGATGAGGCTACCGTTGTGGAAGCGAATGGAAGCACTGTTGCCTTGATAGAAGGTGAAGCCAGCAATATCAAAATCACCACACCTGCCGACCTGCAGCTGGCTGCGGCATTTCTTGCAGCATCACCGCTTCAGTAGCCTGATAAGTTTCGGCAACCTATTGTAATGAGCGATAAAATACGGTTGTTCTACCGGCCCGAAAGACTTATAAAACCGCTGCACACCGGGAATGTCAGACCCTTCAAAGTCGAAGATCAGCTTCGTTCCGGCAAATTCACGGATTACATTGTCGAGCAGGAAGTGATTGGCTTCTGCGGCGCGACCTGCCGGGGTAGTTGTGTTCATCAGGTTATAAATGCGATGCCTGTCTTTCAGGAATAGCGCGATCGCCAGCAGTTCGCCTGCCTGGTTTACGACTTTTCTTGTCAGGCATTGATCCCGGTGACTTAATACCCTGCACAAACCGGCGAACTTTTCGTAATCGGATGCGCTGACATGTGGCATGCGGTGTCCATAAAATTCCCGGAATACGGCAATGGCTGCGCCGCTGTTTCCGCCGTCTGCGTATTCCAGATCAAGGCCGGCTGCTTTGCGCAGATTTGCACGGAGATCGCTTGAATATAGCTGTTCTATACTGTTATAACCGGGTTCCAGGTCAAGTATGTAGTTCAACCGGCGATCGGCCTGCAGCAGGGCTGCTAATGTATCGTTTCGGAAATTAAGCAGGAGATCGCCGTAGCTGCTGAATGCATAAACCCGGCTGACCAGTTCAGCGGCGTCGATATCGTTGTTTCCGATCCAGCCAAGTTGTTGAACAAATGCGGGCTGATACAGGTAACGGATCCCGAACTTCCTCCGCCACGATAAAGCCATCACCCCTTCATAGTCGCCGGCGATAATCCCCACCCAATGCTCGCAGATATGGTCGAGGTAGGCGGCGGTTGAATAAATGAGTCCGTTTTCCGCGGAGTTTACGCGCTCATCCCATTTTGCTTTGTCAATTTGGCTGGCGTTCAATATCTGTAGCGGAAGCGGCATATCA
>DASVBM010000348.1:0-2433 GCA_036375835.1 Chitinophagaceae bacterium
GCGCGTAGAAAAGGTACTGGTTCTGGGTCACCTGCGTTTCTCCATGAAAATAACCGAACCAGAGTTTTATGCAGGCGAAAACGATAATACCCACTCCAAGTGTCCAGACAACAGACAACCAGGCCAGTTTCTGATCGCTGATATTATTACTGGAGGCATAGTATCCGACTGCTGCTTCCATGTTCAGGCTCGCCACAAGCAGTATCAGGCTGAACCAGAAGGTGAGGTAATATACCCAGCCTGCACCGGAAGCTTCAAGACTCCTGGGCAGTAAGATGCTGATGATAAAAAAAGTGAAGAAAAACAACCCCCGCCATACAAGGCTCTGCAATAACAGCCTGTGAAAATTCATCTATCAGTTTTGGGTGCGGCTAAAAATACAACTTGTTTGCACGTGTAGGCGTGATTTTAAGTTTTGCGATCATTATGGCGCGGCCTTGCCACAATACCAACTGAAAAATTCAGCTGCTGTGGTAATCTCCGGAACGGCAGCGGAGTTATCTCAACAATGGCAAAATGAGGCTCCATTTTCCGTAATAAATCGCGGTAATCGAAGCCCTTGTGGCCATGTTCCACCCGTTGTACCTGCTGCAGGTCGCCGCGTATCGCTGCAACAAGTTCAGCGGGCCGGTAAGGTTCGTCCACTTTACGTAAAACAGATTTGTAAAGGTATTTCAGCAGCAGCGGAACCCCCTGTTCGTAGGGAACAGAAATAAAACAATAGTGCCTGGTGGAATCAGCCAGCTTCCGCAGGTAGCCATCCAGTTCAGCAATAGCGATGTGTTCAACAGTTTCCAGCGCAATCGAGCAGTCATACTTTTCATTCGCAGGGTTGAACCCGGAGAGGTTCTGCGATTCGATGAGCATTACATCCGGGCGGTCTTTCCAGCGTTGCTTGCCGAGTTCCAGCCCGCCTTCCCAGTTGGCATCATACCCGGTGTACCTGCTGAACCCCGCGGGCAGGTAATCGATCGTTTTGGCATCAAAACATCCCAACTCCAGCACCGACGGTTTCCCGGGAAGATATTGCCTGATTTTCCGATTCAACCAGTGGTATCGTGCTTCGTGCAGGTACCGCCTCCAGCCTTTACTGAAGAGCCGTTCGTTGTACGGCTTCTTTTCTCTGGTGATTATCTGGCCGGATGCAGATCTTTCTATGGTCATCCTATTCCCAGAATTTTATGGGATAATTCATACAGTTGCCATCGCGTTCGTGGGAAAGTACCGCGCCGATAGCTTTCCTTTGCTGTTCGCTGATCACTTCTTCAATGCGTGGGAAAAGTTCACGTTCTTCAAAACGGATATGTGCGTCGAGCTGGTCGCGCAACTCAGCGATTGAGGCGTAGCTGCCGACAATAGAGATCTCGTTAATGATGTTTCGCAACTGGTAGTGTTCCTGGAGCATCCTGTCTATCCCTTCTGTTAATTGGTGATAACCGGACTTTAACGGCACCAGGAATTTCTCCTCAAGTTCAAAATGATGCTGCAGGTCATGGTACCAGAAAAACCGGATGAATTCCTGCATCACCTCAAGATCCGCCTGTTTTTTCAGTCCTTTCTGCAAAAGCAGGCAGAACAACAATCCATTGTGGTGTTGTCTGCTTAAGGGCTGCAGTTCCTGGCTTCTTTTTACTGCCATTTTAAGGCAAGGCGTTTATTATTGTGATAAACTCTGCTGCATTCAACGAAGCGCCGCCAACGAGCCCCCCATCCACATCCTGCTGTGCGAACAATTCAGCGGCATTGCTGCCTTTCACACTGCCACCATACAGAATACTGATCTCTTCTGCTGTGTCTTTTCCATATTTACCGGAAAGTTGCTGCCGGATAAAGGCATGCATCTCCTGTGCCTGTGCGGAACTGGCGGTTTTCCCGGTTCCGATCGCCCATATCGGTTCATACGCGATCACAATCTGTTTCAGCTGCGCCGCGGAAAGATGAAATAGGGATTCCTGCAGCTGCCTGCCGACATATTCATTCTGCGTGCCGGAATCGCGGATGTTCAGCGGCTCCCCACAGCAGAAGATCGGGGTGATACCCGAAGACAGGCATATATCAATTTTTTCTGCCAGGAAGCGGTTGCTCTCAGCAAAATATTCACGTCTTTCGGAGTGCCCGATGATGACGTAACCTATATTCAACGAGGCCAGCATTTCTACACTCACCTCACCCGTATAAGCGCCGGAAGGTTTGCTATAACAGTTTTGCGCCGCGGCGAACATATTGTTTTTGCCTGCAAGTTTGCCGGCGGCAAGCTGAAGGTAAGGAAACGGTACAGCGAAGATTGCTTTCCGGTGACCTGCGAGGTTTACCGGCGCAGCTGTGATCTCATCGAGGAGTTTTTCGGCATCCTGGTAGCGCAGATTCATTTTCCAATTGGCAGCAGCAATCTGATTTCTCATAAGTATCGTCTTTTAAGCTTTGGAGTGGTCA
>DASVBM010000106.1:0-6809 GCA_036375835.1 Chitinophagaceae bacterium
GTAATCAATCTCGTGCAGCATCACTACCAGGTCTTTGTCTTCCGGTAACAGGGCCAGCCTGGTCTCAAATATGAACTGCATCACATCGGCCGCACTGCAACGTCCGCGGTTGATAAGGGTGGTATCGTCATCCATACCCAGGAAGAAAAGCTGTTTCATGCTGAGGTTGGCCTCATGCATTTTCAATGCAACGGTTTCCGCGGCTTTATCTTTTATGTCTTCGACCTCAACGGCATCCAGCTCGCCTTTTTCGTTTACCAGTAAAACTTCCCCCGGTTTTTCGGTGCCCTGTTTTTCGGCCTGTTGTTCTGCATCCATCAGTGCCATCAGTTTTTCCATCATCTCCCGGGCATAGGAAAGCCGGCTCATCAGCATCTGGCTCAGCCACTCCCCGAAACCGTATTTCTCAAAATGCTGGCGGAAGAAACCGGCGAGTGTAAGTCCGTCTGTTTCGTAGACCTTTTCCTCGTCGGTGAGCATCAGTTCGATTACATTTTTCCAGCCGAAACAGAATTCAGGGTGCCGCAGCGTGGTACGGATGAACGTATCCGCTTCCTCCAGATGGTAGGTGGAAATATATTTCAGCGAGTCGCGGTTGGGGTACCAGGAATAAGTCACGCCGGGTTCCGGGCTCACGGTGCGGGTATGATCGAAAAGCTGTGTATAGCCAAGGCTGACCACGTTACCGTTTTCGCGGTACAGGGCGCCTGGTTTGCCGGCCGTGATCACGTTACGGGCGTTCCAGCTCACTTTATAATGCCAGGGATTGGTATCGCTTTCCGGCGCAACCAGTCCGCCGCAATGCGAACGGAACGAGCGGATCGTTCCGCCGTTTGTACGGATCCTGTTGATCAGCTGCATCGCGCTCATGTGGTCGATGCCGGGATCAAGTCCCATTTCGCAGAGGAACAATAAACCTTTTGAAGCGATTTCTTTCTCCATCCCGCGAATCTGCTCATCCACATAAGATGCGGTCAGGAGGTGCTTTCCGTATCGCAGGCAATCCAGCGCAACCAGGTGGTGAAGCGCAGGCGGCATCAGCGAGATCACTACGTCAGCTGAACGCACCAGCTCGCCCCGGCCGGCTTCGTCGTGTATGTCGAGGGCCATCGGCCTGACCAGCGGATGTTCGCCTGTTTTGGATTGTACCACGTTAAAATCAGCGTCCGCCACGGTAACCCGGCAAACAATGGAATTAGCGGTTTGTTTCAGGTAATCAATCAGAACCGTGGCCGATCTGCCAGCACCGAACAGCACAATATGTTTCATCGGGCTAAGGTAAGGTTTCAGAATTAACGCGATACGAGGTAAAGGCTGGTGTCTTTGGCACTTACCAGGGAAACAGAATAGGCAAGGCTTTCCGCGATATCAGCGTCGCGAATAACCAGCGTTTTGCGTCCGCCGGCAGGAATATCCTTTACATACAGGGTTTCACTGCGGGTGCTGTGAAGTCCGGGATGATTGTATTGCAGCTCGACGGCAACCAGTTCCAGCGGCAGCGCGGAACGGTTTGCGATATCAAACCGAATATCCTTCAGCCTGCGGTTCGAGACGGTAAAAGCCGGCGTTATTCGGATCACCTCGCCGATGTCCTGCATGGAGCTCAGGGTGCTGATCGCGGCCGGCCTGAAAGACTGCTGCCGCCTGTTTTTCACCACCGTGTCGCGGCCCGGAACAAGGGTGGTGGTAGTACTGTTGAGTATGACCGCATTAGCCGTTTTGCCTGGAGTTTCACCCTGCGGGACAGTGATCGCTTCCTGCTTCAACTGCAGCGGCAGGTTGTTTTCCGAATCTTTCTTCCAGCTGAAACTGATGATGCCGGCTATGATTATCACGGGCATAGCGAGGAGTAAAGGGATCACAAGCGGGTTTCGTTTGCCAGGCTGATGTGCCTGGCGAAGCGAGCGATGGATGCTTGCGGTGTTACCCAGGTATCGATGATCTTCTAATCGGGTTTGCATGGCGCACAGTTTTCAGGTTTGCTGGTGGTTAGATTTGTTCCGATAAACGCTGGTTTTCGGACTGCTCTGAGCCAATTTTATGCCTGAATTTTTTGTGAAGAAATAAAGCAAAATTTTACGGTTTCAAAGGCCGCTGTACGGCTGAAAAAAATTAGCTTTGTCGGCCTTCTAAACCCTTGTAGAACATAGCATTTTTGCCAGCCGGACGGAACGATTAAAATTAATTATGGAAGATACTTTACTGCCTCAGGAAACAAGTGATAACGACCGGATCATCCAGGTGAATATCGAAGAGCAGATGAAGACCGCCTACATCGACTATTCAATGTCGGTGATCGTGGGTCGTGCACTGCCGGATGTCCGCGACGGTCTGAAACCCGTTCACCGCCGGATTCTGCACGCGATGAACGAAATCGGCATGTCGCACAACAAGCCTTACAAGAAATCAGCGCGTATCGTGGGAGAGGTACTGGGTAAGTACCACCCGCATGGAGACACCGCGGTATACGACACGCTGGTGCGTATGGCGCAGGACTGGAGTATGCGCTATACACTGATCGACGGCCAGGGAAACTTTGGCAACCAGGACGGTGACAGCCCGGCGGCCATGCGATACACGGAAGCGCGGCTGCAGCGTATTGCGGAAAGCATGCTGGAAGACATCGAGAAAGACACCGTCGATTTCCAGCTGAATTTTGACGATTCACTGGAAGAGCCTACCGTGCTTCCGACGCGGATCCCGCAGTTGCTGATCAACGGCAGTAGTGGTATTGCGGTGGGTATGGCTACGAACATGATGCCGCACAACCTCTCAGAGGTAGTTGATGGCTGTGTAGCGTATATCGACAACCGGGAGGTCAGTATCGAAGAACTGATGGTGCATATCAAGGCCCCCGATTTTCCTACAGGCGGTGTGATCTACGGAATGGAGGGCGTGAAGCAGGCGATGCTCACCGGCCGTGGAAGGGTAGTGGTAAGGGGTAAATGCCACGTAGAAACCAAGCCCAGCGGCAGGGAGCAGATCATCATTACCGAAGTTCCCTACCAGGTGAACAGGGACACGCTAACCGACCGGATCGGTCAGCTGGTGAATGAGAAAGCCATTGAAGGGATCGCACATGTAAATAACGAGAGCAATAAGCGGGAGGGAACCCGTATCGTGCTCGACCTGAAACGCGATGGCGTGGCGCAGGTGATCATAAACCAGCTCTATAAATACACCGAACTGCAAACCAGTTTTGGTATCAATAACGTGGCGCTGAGCAAGGGACGCCCGAGAATACTGAACCTGAAAGACCTGATCTCCGAATTCATCGAATTCAGGATGGAGGTGGTGATCCGCCGTTCGAAGTTCGAACTCCGCAAAGCCGAAGAGCGTGCACATATCCTGGAAGGTTATTTAAAGGCACTGGATCACCTGGACGAAGTGATCGCACTGATCCGCGCCAGCCGTACACCGGACGACGCGAAGGCCGCGCTTATTGCAAAAAGCAAATCAGAAAACTGGTACCTCAACCCGGCGATCTTCGCTGACCTTACAGACGAGCTCTACAAGCAGGAAGAGGGACTTTCCGAAGAGCAGGCCAAAGCGATACTGGAATTGCGTCTCCAGCGCCTTACAGGTATGGAACGGGATAAGATTGTGGAGGAGTTCAATTCGCTCATCAACACGATCCGCCGACTGAAAGAACTGCTGGGCAGCGAACAACTACGCTACGATCTGATCAAGGCCGAGCTGCAGGAGGTGAAGGCGAAGTTTGGCGACGTTCGTCGCAGTGAAATTCAATACCTCGCCGATGAGATGCGTATTGAAGACCTGATTGAAGAGGAAGACGTGGTAATCACTATTTCCCATCTCGGGTACATCAAACGCACATCTGCTTCAGAATACAGGCAGCAGAAAAGGGGAGGACGTGGTTCTATCGGAAGCCGGACCCGCGAAGAAGATTATGTTGAACACCTTTTCGTGGCCTCCACCCACGACACGATGATGTTCTTCACGGAAAAAGGACGTTGTTACTGGCTGAAGGTTTACGAGATCCCGGAAGGCGACCGTACCAGTAAGGGCCGTGCCATTCAGAACCTTATCCAGATTCCGCCGGACGACAAGGTGCGCGCGATCATAGACGTAAAACAGCTTTCGGAAAAGGAATTTGTAACAAATCATTACATCGTTCTTTGTACCAAGAAAGGCATAATAAAGAAAACTTTACTCGAGGATTTCAGCCGGCCCCGTGCCAGCGGTGTGAACGCGATTACGATCGTTGAAGGCGACGAGCTGCTGGAAGCAAAGATGACCGATGGCAGTATGGAGATCATGCTGGCGGTGAAGTCGGGCCGTGCGATACGTTTTCCGGAGGAAAAAGTACGCCCGACGGGCAGGGGCGCTATCGGTGTGTCCGGAATAGAAGTAGACGATGAGCACGACGAAGTGATCGGAATGATCTGCGTCAGCCGCAATGACAAGGATGCTACCGTTCTTGTGGTTTCGGAAAAAGGTTTCGGAAAAAGAACCGCGGTGGATGAATACCGGATCACGAACCGGGGCGGTAAGGGAGTAAAAACGATCAACGTTACCGAAAAGACCGGCAAGCTGGTGGGTATCCTGGATCCCAGACAAAGCGATGACCTGATCATCACCTGTAAATCGGGAATCACCCTGCGCACGCCGGTGGCCAATATCAAAGAAGCCGGTCGCGCAACACAGGGAGTGAAGCTCATCAGGCTGGACGATGGTGACGAGATCGCTGCGATTTCGAGAATTGACGAACAGGAAGCCGAAGAAACACCGGCGGAACCGACAGGCGAAACTACGGAAACCGGTGAAGCCACTGCAGCGCCGGAAGATGCAGCAGATAATAACAATAACAACGCAGAAACAACAGAAAATCAATAGTGCATATGAAAAAGTTTTTCTTAAGTGTGACGCTGGGTCTTGCGGTAATGGCCGGATCGGCACAGAAATTCACTAAGGTGGAGACGCCATATATCATCGGCAAAACCGAAGACGCGAAGGCAGAGATCGATAAGATCGCCGCCGATGCCAAATACCAGTCCAACCCCGAAGTGTGGCTCTGGCATGCAACAGTTTACGGCGCACTTTCTGACAACGAGCAGACCGCATCGAAATACCCGGATGCAGCGGAGACCGCTTTGGCGTCTTTCCGGAAATACAGCCAGCTGGACCCTTCGTTCGGGGTAATGAATGGCTCTCCGATACCCGGGAAGGCAATCATTGATGTACTGTACCGCGGCAACCTGCGCAACGGACTCAGCTTCTTCGACAAGAAACAGTGGGATTCTGCCTATAAGTATTTCAGCCGTTCCGCTGAAATCGGCGACCTGATCACGAAGTACGACTGGAGAGGGAACAAGCAGGCAATCGACACGGTTACGGTGTTGTTTACCGGGTATGCCGCGCAGAATGCGAAGAAGATGGCGGACGCAGCAAGTTATTACAGCAGGATCGCGGACAATAAGATCACCTTTGTTCCGGCGGCCGGAGACATCAGGGATGTTTACGAGTACCTGGTTTACCATTACCTGGACACGAAGAACAGCGATATGTTCAACAAATACCTGGCGCTGGCAAAAGAACTCTATCCAAAGGAGGCCAGCAGGTGGGCAGACTATGAGTCGGAGTACATGGAGAAGAACATGAGCCTGGCGGATAAATTAGCAGCCTACGATAAGGCAGACGCAGCCGGGACGCTCACATCCAACCAGTACCTGTCGTTCGGTAATATGTTCTATAACCTGAAGGAAGAAGACAAGGAGAAGATGGACAGCCTTCAGCTGATCACTTACCGGAAGAAAGCGGAAGAGGCTTTTACCAAATCGTATAATAAAGATAACACCAACGGCATCGGCGCCTTCAACGTAGGGCTGGTGAACTATAACGACTGGGTGGAACTGGATGACCAGTTTGCTTCAAATGTGCGGAAGATGGGTGACCTGAACCGCAGCAAGGCGGCAGAAAAAGATCCGAAGAAGAAGGCAGCGAACGATGCGCGGATCAGGAAAGAAGTAGACGCACTGAAAGCGATCAATGCCGGTATCGAAAAAACACAGCATGCTTTTGCAGACAAGAGCCTGCAGTGGCTGGAAACCAGTTACAATACCTTATCCAAAAAATCGACCCTGGATCGCTCTGAAAAGAATGTGATCGGCAAGTCGGTGGATTACCTGGCAAACCTGGCCCTCTGGAAAAGGGACAAGGCTAAGGGCAATGCTGCTGAATATGATAAATGGGATGCTTTGTACAAAAAGTACGATGCGCTGCATGGGGTGGCCGTAACTCCGGGACAGGATAAACTGAGCAAGCTGAAGCCGGGCATGAAGCGCGCGGAAGTGATCGCCTTGCTTGGCGAGCCGCTGGAGCAGTCATTCAGCACCGTCAACGGCAGCAAGGTAGAGATCCTCGTGTATGAAGACTATAAGAAGAAGATTTATATCAACGACAAGGGTGAAGTAACCGAGATTCGTGATATTGAATAAACCGATCTGAATCGGATTTAAAAAGTCTGTCCGCAAGGACGGGCTTTTTTTATTCCCGGCCGGCCAGAGGGGATATCAGCCGGCTTCAGTTTTAGCGGCGTGGGCTTCCTGTGTTTTTCTTTCCTGAATACGACTGTGCGCCATTTAACATAAAAATTAGTTATCACGGAATTGACAACTGCAAAGGATTCGTGCTGCCTTCAAATTTTCCGGCAAATAAACCCCAAATAAAACAGTACTACCGCTACCGTTTATTTGCCGGAAAATTTGAAACAGGCAGCACACCTTAAAAGAATCCTTTTGCATGGGCAATTTCTGATAACTATTATATTATGTCTAAATGGTTAGCCT
>DASVBM010000092.1:0-2150 GCA_036375835.1 Chitinophagaceae bacterium
GCCAGCTACGCCGTTTATGAACCGGGATCGTGCTTGCAGGTTCCCGGTTTTCTGATGATGCGAAGGTTGTATCCGTCGTAGCCGGAGTAATCAACTGCAATGGCTGCATAACAGTGTCGATTATTTTCGGCGATGCATCCGGAGCCGCTGGAACATTGGTTAAATTGACATCCGATTCTGTAGAGTGACTATTCCTGCTGCCTTCCACAGTTCCGGTCGCGGACCGGGATGTTTCTGCTGCGTATCCATCCTTTCGTATGAATTGCGCCACCTGGCTTACTGTTTTTCCTTGAAGAGAAAATTGGTGATCGCTGATATCTATCTGAACCGATGACCCTTTTGCATCGTTTTGCCCGACGTTTTCAGAAATCGCGGTTTTTTCTTCTGTTTCCGGGCTTACGTCGTTCCATGAAACGGATGATTCTGCGGTCTGCCCGGTTTGATCAATCCGGCTGCGGTCAGCATTAAATAACACCAGGCCGCCTGCACCAATGGCAACTGGCAGCAACCACCAGAAAATGATCCGCCTTCTTTTCTTTACCGGTCGCACCGCCTGCCGCACCTGTTGCCAGACCGCCTCGTCGGGTTCAATCTGCAGATCATTCAGCAGGTTTTTCACCTTATATTCGAACTGTTCAGACATAAATCATTTTTTTAATATTGCCGGAGTATTTTTCAATCCAGCTGATCAGTAAGTTCCTTGCGCGCATGTACTGCGACCGGCTGGTGGCCTCAGAAATTCCCATTAGTCCGGCAATTTCCGCGTGTGCGTAACCTTCTACGGCATACAGGTTGAAAATAGCCTGGTAGCCGGGAGGCAGTTGCCGCACCAGCCGCACCAGTTCTTTGGTATCAAGGTCCACAGCAGGATTGTAATCGCTCACGGGGTGCAGGTATTCCTCACCAATACCGCGTTCTTCACGCAGTGCCTGGTTTTTCTTCAGGAAGCTAAGCGCCGCGTTTACCATGATGCGTCGTATCCAGGCTCCCAGTTCGCCTTCACCTTTATATTTATGTAGATTGCGGAACACACGGATGAAACCTTCCTGTAATACGTCTTCCGCGTCCTCGATCGACTTGGTATAACGATAGCAAACACCGAGCATCTGCTTTGCATACTGGTCGTATAAAAGCTTCTGCGCAGGTTCGTCTCCGCGGAGGCAGGATTCTATCATTTTCCGGGTCTGATCCATCATTCCTGTTGATCATGACCCATGATCGCCACACCGCGTTGCACCGGCGGAATATTTTTTTTATTGTGATATTTCAGTGAGGGTTCGAAGATTCTCGAGGCTTTTTTCCATGGAAGCACCCCAGATTTCGTCACGCGTGATAGCGGCAAACTTCTCCCAGAAATACCAGTTCAGCCTTTGTTCCATCTGCCACTGCACGGTCAGCAGGGAATCAGACCGGTGATGATCGATGATGCGGAGCGTGCACAGCATACCTTTTCCTGCGGTCCATTCAGTAATAAAACTGGAGTCGGTTAATGAAACCGGTCGAACCGTGGTGCCCGCGATCCGTAGTTCTGAATTCCTGCGGTTGTATGTATAAGTCGTTTTATTGCCGGCTGCATCTGTCATCCAGTTCTGCCAGTTTTGGAGCTGGAAAACCTGGGCTTTCACACCGCGCAGATTGCCTCGTATGTCTACGGCCCGTGAAACCAGTACTTCCGCCGGCAACAGGAATCCCATGGCAGTGAGAATCAGGAATATCACGATGACGCTGATGAGCCCGAGTTTAAGGAATCGCATACTTGTTTTTTCGGAAAGTCAGGTACAAAATTACTCCCATTTAAACACCCGCACAGCAACCGAATACACAAGGATGCCCCAGCCAAGAAGGATCAGGATCTCTTTCCAGCAGGAAAGCAGGCCGGTACCTTCAAATGCCACGATCCGCATGGCGTCGTTCAAAGCAGTGAGCGGAAGATAATTGACGACGGCCTGTAAACCCACCGGCAGAGCTGTTTTCGGGAAAAAAGTGCCGGAAAGGAAGTACTGCGGGAACATAAATAGGTTCGCATAGATGGGTATCACGTTCTGGTTGCGGGCGATTCCACTGATCACAAAACCGAAACCCATGAAAACGATCAGCCCGAGAAAACTCAGCAACATCATTTCAATAAACGTAACTACCCCGTTAGCCAG
>DASVBM010000086.1:0-2858 GCA_036375835.1 Chitinophagaceae bacterium
TAATAGTCGCCGGCATAATAAAAAAGATGCAGGTAGTTCATCGGTGCTCAAAGATAGGATGCTGCTCGGCTTGCAAGTCGCGGGATTAGTGTAATGAACCGGTTGGAGACATCAAAAGATCTGGGCGACTTGCTGGAGGACATCGGCGAACGCAGGATCGTGATGCTCGGAGAAGCCGCACATGCACTCATTAATACTATAGCTGGCGTACCGCAATCCCGAAAAGGCTGATCAGCGAAAAGGGTTTCCGTTTCATCGCGGTAGAAGGTGACTGGCCGGACTGTTACCGTATCAATCGCTGGATTAAAAACTATCCGGGTACTGATGCCGGGATCACATCTGTACTGCAGGCTTTCGACCGCTGGCCTGCATGGATGTGGGGTAACTGAGAAGTCGCCGCACTGGCGGAATTGCTGCGGAGTTTTAATACCGCTGGAGTCAGGAAAACGAATCGGTTTTTTTGGCCTGGATGTGTACAGTCTCCGGGATTCTATTGATTAGCCCTAACCGACCAGTTGCTGCTGCAACTGATCAAGCTTTTCTGCCGGGTCCTCACAAAAACCCGGGTGTACTTTCGAAGTCTGTATGATCGTGCTCCGGGTGGCGGTAAGCCAGCGGAACCTGCCGGCGATATCCAGCCTGGAAATGGGGGAAGTTTTTGAATGCCCGCAACAAACCTCCTCGAAAGCATGCAGGAATTCTTTCAGTTCGTTGATGTCGGCCCCGGGGTAAAAACCGGTAAGTCTGTCACTGTCCAGCGCAAACCGCATATTGAGAAAATGCTTCGGAGCGCAATAGAGGATCACCCCGATATTCAGGAACTCCTCCCTTTCAGGGCGGGGCACATACCTTATCACTGCATACTCAAATAAGTTGTTCCCTTGCATGGATCGCTTCTTTTAAAAATACCTCCGAGGCAGCAAGCCTTGTTACGAGGTATTCGCTGTAAATCTCCCGTACATGCTCCACCGGTTCATCAAAATACCCTATAATCAGTTCCTCCGGGATCATTTCGCAAATGCCTTTAATCACGGCAGGCGTAATACGTGTCTTCATTACCTTGTCTGCCGCCTCAAGGCTGCTGGCTAATGGCAGCAATACATGGTCTTTTACCTGTACAAAGGGCCGCAGGGCATGAGCCTTCCAGCCGTGCCAGCTGTGGTGAAAATACAAAGACGCGCCATGGTCTATGAGCCAGAGTTCCTTCTGCCAGATCAGCATATTCGTGTTGCGGTACGACCGGTCAACATTGGTGAGAAGACAGTCGAGCCATACGATCCCCGCGGCCTGTTCGCCGGGCACAGTATGGATCGCGGGATCATAAGTGATGGCACCCTGCAGATAATGCAGTCCGAGGTTCATTCCAATACTGAACTTCAGCAGGTCCTGTATTTCCTCGTCAGGCTCGGTACGCCCGAATGCCTCGTCCAGCATCGCGAAAACGATCTCCGGCACTTTGAATCCTGCCGCCCTTGCCAGTTCACCGCCTATAAATTCTGCAATGAGCGCACGCACGCCTTGTCCCGCCCCGCGGAACTTGAGCACGTAAAGGAAGCCATCGTCGGCTTCTGCTATAGCCGGCAGGGAACCACCCTCGCGTAATGGTGTCACATAGCGGGTGACATTAACCGTTCGGATATCGGGCCTTGCGCCTTTCATTAATTGCAAAGGAAAAGCAAACCCTGCATCTAACCATATTACAGCCTGCAATAAACCGCAAGAATTCAATAGGATGGAAATTCAAAAGCGCATCCGGGCCACTTTCTTCTGCGCGTGAATCATTGATGGTTTCATTTTTGCAGCCTGGTTTAAAACACCAGGATGATAGAAAAGCAAAACATCAATGGTCAGGAGGTATGGATCAAGGTTGATCCTCACCCGGTGCAGCGGAAGAATCCGCGGGTGATTCCAACCGAATATTTTACTGCCGCGTGTTTTTACGATGCCCCTGCTGCGGAAAGCCATTCAGGCGAGGTCTTAAAAGACGAACAGGGCGAGGTACTGCTTTTCGAATCTCCGGTAGCTGCCGTAGCCGCGGCAAGCCAGTACTTCGAAAGATCGGTAAATCCGGAAAGCCGGAGCCGCAGCTCTCCCACGGAAGATGAATAATCCGTAACACAGGAGGAGGTAGCTGTTATAGTTTACCGGTATGTCGATCCTCCGGGACGAAAATCGAGTCCTCTTTCCAGATAACCACAGCCCGTTGGTTCCTGTCGGCTGAGACCCCGAAAAATTTCTTTTATTGAAAACTAAACTGTATCCTTGCATCCAGTTAACCTACGCAAGAACACTCGTGTAGAGAGCTTTTTGTCAACGTGCCCCTTACATCCACAGTTACGACAAAAAGCAGTGCCAACAATCCTATTTCTATTTGAATTTTTCCTGCTGACCTACGAGTAATTAGACTGTAACTTTTTTGATTATAAGGCCATGTTTGTGCATGGCCAGACCATTAATTGCTTTATGAAAACAAAGGCTATGGGCAAATTATCAAGCCCCTCATCGCGATGCGGTAAAATCTGTATTCTCTGTCCCCAAATTAAACTACCTACTATGCAAAATTTGATTCGCCGGTTTGCCTGCGTATTTTTTGTTGTGCTTGTTTGCCTGGCTTCCGCGCAGGTAAATGCACAGTGTGCTGTAAATGCGCTTGCCTTTAATGGCACAAATAAATCAGTAGTTGGATCTCCTTTGGCCGGAGTTAACTCCAGTTTCACCATGGAGTTTTGGGTGAATCCAGCAGCAACAATACCATCCGGTATGCCTGAAACCAACGCGCCTTATTTTTACCCTGGTACATCAGGTCAGTCGTATGCATTATTTCCATGGTCGGGAACGGGTGGTCTTTCTGCCAATAC
>DASVBM010000430.1:0-2153 GCA_036375835.1 Chitinophagaceae bacterium
TTTTCAGACGCGTTTTTGCGGATATGCGACTGGTAGATATCGAAAGTCCATACGGTATTAAATGCAGTGACATTTCCTGCCATCCCACTCATGAAAGAAGCGATCAGCGCGGTGATCCCTACGCCCAGGATGCCACTGGGGTATAGCTGTTCCAGCAACTTAGGCAGTACCATGTTATAGTTCGGCTGCCCGTTGCTGACCGGTAACTCAAATCCCGGCCCCTGAGCCTGTAAGGCGAGGATGATGATGCCGGGTACGATCACCACCAAAGGCATCAGGATCTTAGGAACGGCGGCGATGATCGGCGTTCTCCTGGCCTCGTTCAGGTTACGGGAGATCATGGCTCTTTGCACCACCAGGAAATCGGTGCACCAGTAACCGAATGCGAGCACGAAGCCAAGGCCAAAGATCACCGCAAAAGCATCGACTCCCATCGGGTTGGTTGAAGCGGCACCCATGCCTTTCCATAAATGAAGTTTCGCATTATCCACGTTGGCGATCACACCCTGCCATCCGCCCGCCTTCTCTAAACCGATATAGACCAGTGGCGCGATACCCAGAACGATCAGGAAAAACTGCAGCACTTCATTGTATACCGCGCTGGTGAGCCCGCCGAGGTAGGTATATACCAGTACGATCCCCGCGGCCATCCATATCGAAACGTTGAAATCCCAGCCGAGTATCACCTGCATCAGCATGGCCAGCGCGTATAATGATATCCCTGAAGAAAACACCGTCATCGCGGCAAAGGTCAGCGCGTTGAAAGTGCGGGTCTTTTCATCGAATCGGAGCTTCAGGTATTCCGGAACGCTGCGTGCGCGGCTGCCGTAATAAAAAGGCATCATATAAATACCCAGGAAAACCATTGCGAATGCAGCACCCAGCCAGTAAAAATGCGCGGTGTACAAACCGTACTTGGCACCACTTGCCGCCATACCCAGCACCTCCTGCGCCCCCAGATTTGCTGAAATAAAAGCAAGTGAAGTGATCCAGAGCGGGATACTCCGGTTACTCATCAGGAAATCGTTACCGGTTTTCACCCGCCGTTTCAACAACACACCGATGCCGATGACAAATAAGAAATAGAGCGCGATGATAAAATAATCTACCAATTCGAGTTTCATATGGCTATCATTGGGTTGTTTGGTACCAGCTTCAGGATTTCAAGGCAGCCCGGTTCGTTGCAGTCACTTCTTCCGTATCGGAGGCGACCTGCGGATAAACCGCCGGCTGAGTTCATCATACACCAGGATCCGTTCGTTTGCGGCACCGTTTTCATCGAAAATTTTTTCCCATGTATTGAGCGGCTCCCAGATGAATGTACCGCGTCCACGATCTCCCGGCAGGCCGAAAGTTATTTCATGTACTTCTTTTTTCAGCTGCGAATATTCCACCACTACCACATCTTTATTGTATTGCTTCACCAGCGCGGTGAGATTATTACGAAGGTCATCTGTGGTCCCATGCCATTTCGGGTAGTACGACTGGCCGATAACATCGAAGGTTACTCCTCTCGCTATCATATTGTTGATGAACCAGACTGACTCGTCGTGCTGCCCACCAAGCGCAACGTGCAGCATCATCACAATGGACGAATCAACACTCAACGCTGCCTCTGTACCCGCGATGATCAGTTGGGCAAGCTGGTCGGGATTGTTCACATGTCCATAGGGCCAGACGATACCGTGATTGATCTCGTTGCCGATCTGTACCATATCGGGCGTTGTTCCCTGCGCTTTTAAAGCGCTTATCACCTTTTTTGTGAATTGCGCCAATGAATCCCTGACCAGTGCGAAAGGAAGTCCTTTCCAGGCTACCGGAGTGTATTGCTTTCCGGGATCCGCCCAATAATCGCTGTAATGAAAATCGAGCAACAGCTTCAGCCCCGCGTCCTTGATCCGTTTTGCCATTTGTTTGGTGTGCTCAAGATCGCAGAACCCTTTTCCGGGCGAGTAACCACTGTCGGTCGCCGGGTTGTTGAATATACGCAGCCGAATGTAGTTGAAGCCATGATCTTTCAGTATCCGGATCGCGTCTTTTTGTACCCCCTTATCAGAGAATTTTATTCCCCTTGCTTCCAGTTCCGGCAGAAATGAGATGTCCGCTCCGATCATCCGGTCGGTTTTTTTTGCTTTTGTATCCGGGGCAGCCCG
>DASVBM010000074.1:0-20162 GCA_036375835.1 Chitinophagaceae bacterium
CGGCGGCACTTTTATTATCGATTATTACCCGGTTAAGATGATCGCTTCGGACTTTGTGCTGGTATGCGCCACGGTATTTTTCGTGTCCATCCTGGCCGCATGGATCCCATCCCGTAAAGCGGCTTCGCAGCAATTCTCACTGAAATCCTAATAATCCCCCAGCGTTTCGGGTAATTGCGCGAGCGCCTTAGCAAGCTGCTCGTCATTGGGCGCGATGCCATGCCATTCGTGACTGCCCATCATAAAGTCAACACCGTTGCCCATCTGGGTGCGCATCAGGATGCAGATCGGTTGTCCTTTGCCGGTGAGGGTTTTTGCCTGGCCGAGGGTTTTGATCACCTCGTCCATATCGTTGCCATCCATCTCCAGCACATTCCAGCCGAATGCTACGAACTTGGCTTTCAGGTCGCCAAGGCTCATGACTTTATCTGTAGCGCCATCGATCTGCTGGCCATTGTAGTCTATCGTGGAGATCAGGTTATCTATCTTATGGTGTGCGGCAAACATGATGGCTTCCCAGCACTGGCCTTCCTGGAGCTCACCGTCGCCATGCAGGGAATATACAAGATGCTTGTCGCCATTGAGTTTTTTGGTGAATGCCGCGCCGGCGGCTACGCTCAGTCCCTGCCCCAGTGAACCGCTGGCCATCCTTACCCCCGGTAATCCTTCATGGGTGGTCGGGTGGCCCTGCAGCCTGGAATTGATCTTACGGAAAGTGGCCAGTTCCTTCACTTCAAAATAACCGGCCCGGGCCAGGGTTGCATAAAACACGGGGGAGATATGGCCGTTGGAGAGGAAGAAAAGGTCTTCGTTGCGGCCGTCCATGGTAAACGGCTGGCTACGCTCCATCACTGAAAAATATAAAGCGGCAAGGAAATCGGCACATCCCAGTGATCCGCCGGGGTGGCCGCTCTGAACCGCGTGTACCATACGAACAGTGTCTCTTCTAAGCTGGGTTGCCGTGTTTTTCAGCGCATTAATGTCTGCCATACCATTTTTTGATGGCGCAAATCTACGTTTTTTGAGTTCGTTTGCAGCCGCAGGCAACGTATAATATCTTTCAGTAATCTTGCTTTATACTATTGGTTTTGCGCAAGAAGTTATTATTTTTACCAGATCATGAGAGGATGGGAGTTCGTAAGTTCAACAGTACCTATGCTGCTAACCAGGGAGTTCTCCGTGTACGAAACACCTAAACAAAGAAAATCAAGCTGACTGCATGGAACAAATTGTTATAGGTGGCATTATTGCCTTCCTCGTTACGTTTTACGCGATCCCGGTGATCATGAAGGTGGCCGACCAGAAAAAGTTGTATGACGTTCCCGACGAACGGAAGATTCACAAGCAGCCCATCCCTTCACTCGGTGGTTTCGGGATATTCGTAGGTTTCGCCATCGCGCTGCTGCTGATGCTCGACTTCACGCAATTGCAGGCGCTGCAGTATTATTTCGCCGCTTTACTGATCATTTTCTTCCTTGGTATAAAAGACGATATCGTGGTGCTGTCCGCGCAAAAGAAATTCATCGGGCAGTTGCTGGTCGCCGCGATCCTGATGTTCAAGGCGAAGCTCCTGATCACGAACATGCACGGTTTCCTGGGGATTTATGCCATCAGCAGCACCCTGCAGTATTTCCTTACGCTATTCACGATCATCGTTACAATCAACGCTTATAACCTGATCGATGGCGTTGACGGGCTGGCCGGCACGCTGGGCATGATCACCTCTTCGGTGTTCGGCACATTTTTCCTGCTCAACCACGACTACGCCTATGCCGCGATCGGCTTCGCGATATCGGGCAGTATTCTCGCTTTCCTGATTTACAATTTCCACCCCGCGAAAATATTTATGGGCGATACCGGGTCGATGCTGATTGGCCTGATCAATACCATACTGGTCATACATTTTATCGAGAGCGCGACTACGGCGGCGAATTTTAAACTGGCGGCTACGCCGGCACTTGGCTTCGGCATCCTGCTGCTGCCCCTGATGGATACACTGCGCGTATTCGGTATCCGCATCATTCACGGCAGGTCTCCTTTCAGCCCTGACCGCAACCACCTTCATCATATTTTACTGGACAGGGGATTGAACCACCGTTCCGTAACACTCACGCTGTCGTTTGTAAGTTTACTGGTCATAGCGCTTGCCTATATCGCGCAGCCGATCGGTACCACCTACATGATACTTGGCCTTATCGGTTTATTCTTTGCCGGCGTGCTGGTTGTTTACCTCAGCAAGCGCAGGGTTCACCTCCACGTGGTGAAAGACGATCCGGCGCTGAAGGTGCGGCTGGTCTCTATATTCAACAAAGAGCCGGCTCCGGTTGCCGCAGACGAAGAGTAGATCCCTGCAAAAGATACCAGCACCTCCGGGTGCTTTTTTTATGCTATCATTTTTTTCAGCTGATTGCTTAGTTTTGCGATCGATAAAATGATTGTATATGGCAGAAGACCTGGAACAGATAGTTGATGACGCGGAATCGCATATGAAAAAAGCGATCGGTCACCTGGAAGTGGAGTTAACGAAAGTCCGCGCAGGTAAAGCCAGCCCCGCACTGATAGACGGGTTGAACGTTGAATATTACGGTTCTCCTACCCCGGTTAGCCAGGTTGCGAATGTTACGGTGCTTGACGCCCGCACCATCAGTATACAGCCATGGGAAAAGAACATGCTTGCTCCCATTGAAAAAGCCATCATGCAGGCCAATATCGGCATCACTCCGCAGAACGATGGCGTGCAGATCCGCCTGTTCATGCCACCGCTCACTGAAGAGCGCAGAAGGGAAATGGTGAAGAAAGCCGCCGGTGAAGGCGAGCACTCCAAAGTCGCTATCCGGAACATCCGTCGTGACGCCATAGAAAATGTAAAGAAGCTGCAGAAGAACGGTCTCAGCGAAGACATCGCTAAAGATGGCGAAAAAAGGATCCAGGATATCACCGATCGTTATATCGTGCTCGTAGACAAACACCTTGCCGCCAAGGAAAAGGAAATCATGTCCGTTTAATTCCTGTTCGCCAGGTATACACCTGTCAGAATGATTCCGAGGCAGCCTACCTGCCAGATCGTGATCGTTTCATTGTCCAGCAGTCCCCAGAATATTGCCACGAAAGGGATACCATAGGTAACCATCGAGGCGAACAATGCCCCGGCGCGTTTCAGCAACATGTAAAACAGTATGGAAGCTACCGCCGTACCCATGATACCCAGCACCGCGCTGGCCACACTGGCCCTGATATAATTGGGGTTTGCAAGCGGTTGTTCAAAATAACCGGTAAAATACAGGATGATGCCGGAAGGGATCATCAGAAATACGAATGCCAGCGCTGCGATGTTGATTGAGTTTACGGCGCGCAGGTAGGTTCCCACCACGTTTACGTTCAGCCCGTACAACAGCGTTGCCAGCAGCACCAGCAGTGAATAGGAGAAATCATTCAGCGAAACGCCTTTATTGGCTGCAAAGGGCAGCAGGCTCAGTCCTATGAAACCGGTGATGATACCGATCCATTTGTTGGGTGCGGCTTTGAGCCTGAAAAATACCACGCCGAGTATGATGGTGAACAGCGGGGTTAGCGCGTTCAGGATCCCCGCCAGCGAACTGTCGATCCGGGTCTGAGCCAGGCAAAACAGGTAAGCCGGGAAGAAACTGCCAAGCAATCCGGACAGTATGGAGAAAAACAGCTGGCGCTTCGGGATCGCCCGGAGCGCTTTAACCGCAAACGGTACCAGCACCAGCCCCGCGCTGAATAACCGGATGGAGGCGACCTGATAGGGACTCAGTTCATGGATGCCAAGTTTCATGAGCATGAAAGAACTGCCCCAGATAAAGCAAAGAAGGATGAACAACATCCAGTTAATGAGTCGGTGCGACATAGAAGCTGCAAATATTAGCAAATGCGCAGATTTGTAAAATACTACTTTATACCGTGGTGCCCGGATCCGCTGTGTGGCTGGTTTCCCGCATCGGGAACAGCGCTGAAGTGGATAAATTAACTTCCGGCATACCATGATTCGGTCTTTATTTGCAGGATAAGCCAAGCAAAGTGAACCAGCCAACCTACCAGATAAAATTACCACAGTTCGAGGGCCCGTTCGACCTCCTGCTGTTTTTCATTGAACGTGACGAGCTGGATATTTACAATATCCCCATCACCCGCATTATCCAGGACTTTCTTGAATACATCCATTCGCAGGAATCGCACAATATCGAGCTGAGCAGCGAATTCATCCTGTTCGTTTCAACCCTGATGCGGATCAAGGCCAAGATGCTGCTGCCGCGTAAGGAGGTAGATGCCCAGGGTAACGAGATCGACCCGAGGCAGGAACTGGTGGACAAGATCCTTGAGTACAAGCGCTTCAAGGAGGCGGCCGCGCAGATGGCAGAAATGGAGGCCATCCGCATGCTGATGGTAAAACGCGGCAACCTGCAGAAAGAGCTCTCGACGATCGGAGAGGAGGCTTCTGAGGGAACCGAGATCCAGGCTGTTACCATGTTCAAGCTGATGAAAGCTTTTGAACGGGTGATGCAACGCGTGTACGAACGCAACAACAAGCCGGTGCATACTGTGGTGCGGTACAACTACACGATGGAGGAAAGCAGGGAGAATATGCTCAACCTGGTGAAATCTGAGAAAACGCTGGCATTTGAGAAGATCTTCGACACCTGTAACGACCGCATTCATGCTATATTCCTTTTCCTTTCGCTGCTGGAGCTGGTACAGCAGAAATACATGACCCTGATGGTAGGCGAAGGAAGAAATAATTTCATCGTTGAATGGAACGAGAACCGCGAAGAAGAGGGAGAAACCAATGAAGGGATACTGGGAGAAGGGAACCCTGGTGCAGCGCATTAAGCAACAGACTGCACTTCCCGGGCTGCCGTCGCATTCTTGATCTTCGAGAGCAACTCATGGGGAATGAATGGCTTCAGCGCGCAGTCCACAAATCCGATTGAAATAAGATTCTGCAGCATTTCGTTGTCGAGCAGCGCCGCGGTAAAGGCAATAGCGGGAATGCCCGGATGCATTTGGCGGAGTTCGCGGATGGCGGTGTATCCGTCAACTTCAGGCATTTCCAGGTCGAGCAACACAATGTTGAACTGCGGGTCTTCCCGAAGCACTGCGATCGCTTTCGCACCGTTTTCTGCAGTAACCACCTCAGCACCCCAATCTTCCAGCATTTTTTTCGCGATCATCATATTGATGATATTGTCTTCGGCAATCAATATGCGGTAACCGCGGAGGTCATTTCCATCGTCGGTAACCGCATCGGTGTTAACCGACGATTTCGCCAATGTAAAATTGATGGTAAATGAAAACTCGCTTCCTTTATTCCGGGTACTGCTCACCTCAAGTGTGCTGTTCATCAGCTGCAGCAATCGCTGGCTGATGGTAAGTCCAAGACCAGTACCGCCGAAACGCCTGGAGCTATGATTGCTTGCCTGCCAGAAACTATCAAAGATCCGCCTTTGGTCTTCGGGCGCAATGCCAATGCCGGTATCGGTTATCCGGAAGGCTACCGTCATCACTTCATCATTCTTAAACAGCACGGAGGCTTTCAGCTCAACGTAACCCTTCTCGGTGAACTTTAGTGCGTTGGCCAGGATATTATTCAGGATCTGCACCAGCCTGAGGTCATCGTGCCGCACCATGGCGTTCAGCGCTGGGTCTACTGCAACTCTTAGCTGAATTCCTTTTTCTTCAAAGTGGTTATAGAAAGGGAGCGTCGATTTCTCCAGCAGGGTTTTCAGGTTGAAATCTGCCGGGTGCAGGTTGAGTTTGCCTGCTTCGATCTTATTGAAGTCCAGTATGTCGTTTACCAGCCTGAGCATGTGATCGGAACAGTACTTCAGGATGTTCAGGTATTCCTCCTGGTGCGGCAGGGAGTCTTCTTTTTCCAGGAGGTTGGAAACGCCGATAATACCATTCAGCGGGGTTCTCAGCTCATGGCCCATGTTCGATAGAAAACGCGAACGCGCCTGTGCTGCCTCTTCGGTTTTCTTTTTCTGGCGGATGATGGTTTCAACGTAACGCCTTTCCATGAACAGTCCTATGATGGCATAAGAAGCGGAGATGAGGATCACGCTGAGGCTGTTGTTCAGAAACATCCGGGCATAGATATCATCCGTTATCACCTGTATAGCGCTCTGCTCGGGGCAGTAAAATATACACCCGCAGAAACAGGCGATCGTTATCGCCAGGTATGCGGACAATTCCTCCAGGTAGCGATCATGGTTGTGAATCAGGTAAGGCAGAACCGTGAGTAACGGGATAAAGAACAGGTAGCCGCCGGATTTTAAACCTTCCGAAAATGCGATAAGGGTAAGAAAGGCATTGAGGGATAATACAGTGAATACCTTGGATACCGTAAACAAGCCGCGCTGGTTCAATACCAGGATAACAGTCAGGCTAAACAGCAAACCGCCTACCAGGGCTGCGGAAAGATAATTGCCGTAAGTAAGGTTGGTGACAATCGAGATCGTGGCAAACAACATGGCGATATAGCCAAACCGGGCGGTTCGCTTCACGGTTTCTTTGATGTCGTGCACACCATTAACCGCTTCCGGGGTATGTTTACCTGAAAAATTCACTCTCACGTCGGCTTAAAAGTAATCATTTTAGCCTAACAGCACAGTTGCCGTCGCCGGCCTCGATGCCAGGCTCCGCGCGGCTTCCGCAATCGCCTGTGCGTCAAAGCCACATTCCCGGTGCAGCTCTTTCAACGAACCGTGCTCGACTATCCGGTCGGGGATTCCGAGTATACGCACATCGGCCTTGTAGCCGTGCTGGTTCATGAATTCGAGTATAGCCGATCCGAATCCGCCCACAACGGTGCCGTCTTCTACGGTGATCACGCGATCAAATTTTGAAAACACCTCGTGTAGCAGTGCTTCATCGATAGGTTTTACAAAACGGATATCGTAGTGCGCAGGATCGATTCCTTCGGTGCGCAGTTCACGTATCGCGGCCTGTGCGAAGTTGCCGGGGTGTCCCAGGCTGAGGATGGCAATTTCTTTTCCGTCTTTCAGCTTTCTGCCCTTTCCGATCTCCACCGCTTCCAGCGGGGTACGCCATTCAGCCATCACCCCTTCCCCTCTCGGGTAGCGGATCACAAAAGGATATTTCGTCGATTCCAGCTGTGCGGTGTACATCAGGTTGCGCAGTTCCCTTTCATTCATCGGCGCACTGATGATCATATTGGGTATGCAACGGAAGTATGCGATATCATAAGCGCCATGGTGGGTAGGACCGTCTTCACCCACCAGCCCTGCCCGGTCGAGGCATAGTACCACAGGCAGCTTCTGAATGGCAACGTCATGCACCACCGAGTCGAAAGCGCGCTGCATGAACGAAGAATAGATATTGCAGAATACGCGCATGCCCTGCGTAGCCAGACCGGCACTCAGGGTAACCGCGTGTTGCTCGCAGATGCCCACGTCAAAAGCGCGGTGCGGCATCTTCTCCATCATAAACTTCAATGACGAGCCGCTCGGCATAGCCGGCGTAATACCCATCACCTTCTCGTTCGCCTCTGCCAGTTCTACGATGGTATGGCCAAATACATCCTGGTACTTCGGCGGTTGGGGCACTTCATATTTTTTCTTGAAGATCTCCCCGGTAACCTTGTCGAACAGGCCGGGTGCATGCCACCGGGTCTGATCCTGTTCCGCCAGCGAGTAACCTTTTCCTTTTGTAGTGATGATATGCAGGATCTTCGGGCCCGGAATTTTTTTCAGGTCTTCCAGCGTATCTACCAGCTTGGTGATGTTATGTCCATCAATAGGACCGAAGTATCTTATCTTGAGTGATTCGAATAAATTGGCGCTGCTGCTCACCATGCTCTTCATATTCTCGGCGAGCTTGTGTGCCATTGTGCGGGTGAATCTTTTACCCGGCAGTTTGCCCAGTGCTTTCCATACGTCGTCTTTGAACTTATTATAAGTGGGGGAAAGCGCGATATCGGTGAGGTATTCTTTCAAAGCGCCGACATTCGGATCGATGCTCATACAGTTATCGTTGAGCACGATCAGCATATCGGTGTCGGAAACACCGGCGTGGTTCATCGCTTCGAATGCAAGCCCGGCTGTCATAGCGCCATCGCCGATCACCGCAACCGATTTACGCGATTCGCCTTTGTACTTTGCCGCCATGGCCATACCCAAAGCCGCCGAAATGGAAGTGGAAGAGTGGCCTACGCCAAACGTATCGTATTCGCTTTCGCTGCGTTTTGGAAACCCGCTCAGTCCGCGGTATTTACGATTGGTAATGAAATTGTCGCGACGGCCCGTCAGTATCTTATGCCCGTAAGCCTGGTGGCCAACGTCCCATACCAGCTGGTCATACGGTGTATCATAAATATAATGCAGTGCAACGGTGAGCTCCACCACGCCAAGGCTCGCGCCAAAATGGCCGCCGTGTACACTTACCACGTCGATGATATATTGTCTCAGTTCCTCACAAACCTGGTGCAGTTGTTCTTTCCCAAGTTTTTTCAGGTCGGCCGGGTTGTCTATCTCACGTAACAAAGGGCCGGGAGTAATCTCCATGGTGATGCCGAATTTTTGTAAATGTACTGTTTTCACGGTTTTGCGACAGATGACGGCGGTTATTTCCCTGCTCTTCACAAACTATTAGGAACCAGCAGTTGCGATGTGACCGATCGTACGCTTTCTATACCACTAACTGGTGAATCGTACAACCGGGAAATTGGTAACGGTGGCACACCCGGGTCAGACCGCAGCTGTGACCTTACGCTCCCCGATCTGCTGCCGCCACATCGCGTAATACAATCCCTTTTCCTCAATAAGTGAAAAATGACTACCGGTTTCCACCACCTGACCTTTTTCAAGCACATAGATGCGGTCAGCATGCATGATGGTGCTGAGGCGATGCGCAATCAGCACGGTGATCTGTTCTTTTTCCTGTGAAAGCTGGCGGATGGTATTGGTGATTTCCTCTTCGGTGATACTGTCCAGCGATGAGGTTGCTTCGTCAAATATCAACAGGTGCGGATGGCGCAGCAGGGCGCGGGCGATGCTCAGCCGCTGTTTTTCTCCACCACTCAGTTTGAGCCCTCCTTCGCCGATTACGGTATCAATGCCTTTTTCCGCGCGGGACAAGAGGTTCTGGCAACTGGCTTTATACATGGCATCGAGCAGATCGTCGTCGCCAGCAGCCGGGTTTACGAATGCGAGGTTTTCTTTGATCGTTCCGGCAAATAACTGCGTGTCCTGTGTAACAAAGCCGATCTGGTTGCGCAGTTCGTCAAAATCCATATCATCACTGTCTACACCATTATAACGGATGTTTCCTTCCTGCGGACGGTATAAGCCCACCAGCAGTTTGACCAGTGTGCTTTTGCCCGCGCCTGATGGCCCAACAAAGGCGATGGTCTCACCTTTCTTCACATCGAAAGAAATGTTGTCCAGTGCTTTGTATTGAGCCGTCTGGTGTTGAAAGGATACATTTTCAAACTCCAGCTCTTCAATCACTCCGACCTTTGTAGCATTCACCGGTTTTAGTTCTACCGGCTTCTCCATCAGCCTGTGAAAGTTATTGATGGAGGCCTCTGCTTCCCGGTAGCTGAGAATGATATTGCCAATCTCCTGCATGGGTCCGAAGATGAAAAAGCCGTAGAACTGGAGTGTGATAAACTGCCCGGGGGTAAGAAAGTCGCGGAATATGAGCAGCAGCAGTGTGAAACTGATGATCTGCCTCAGGAAATTCACCAATGTTCCCTGGACAAAACTGATCGCCCGGATACTTTTCACTTTGCGCAGCTCGAGTCCCAGGATCTTGTAGGTGTTGTTGTTCAGTCGTTTTACTTCCTGTTCTGTTAGCCCCAGGCTTTTTACCAGCTCAATATTGCGAAGCGATTCAGTAGTGGTGCCTGCAAGAGCGGTGGTTTCTTTCAGGATATTTTTCTGGATCGTTTTTACTTTCCTGCTAAGCCTGCTGGTGACCGTCGCCAGAACGATAATGCCCACAACGTACACTGGCATGATCGCCCAGTGCAGGCTGGTTGCGTATATTGAAACAAAGACCACGCTGATCAGAATTGCGAACACAATGTTGATGAAAAGGCTGATAAACCGTTCTGTATCGGAACGCACCTTGGTGAGAATCGAAAGCGTTTCGCCGCTGCGCTGGTCTTCAAATTCCTGGTAAGGCAGCCGCATTGAATGACGAAGCCCGTCGGTAAAGATCTTCGCTCCGAATTTCTGGATGATCACATTGGTGAAATAATCCTGGAAAGCCTTCGCGATCCGGCTCACCATTGCAGTTCCGATCAATAGACCGAGCAAAATGAGCACGCCGCCGATATATTGTGACTCAGTCCGCGGTGCACCATTATCGAAAGTTTTGGGATGATTGGCAAAATTATCGATCACCCTTCCGATTAGCCAGGGATCGAAAAGTGAGAATACCTGGTTGATCGCGGCGAGGAACAGGGCCAGCACCACCAGCCATTTATAAGGTTTGAGGTATTGGAGTAGCAGTTTCATAAGAAATGAAGGTATATACATTCTTTGTAATGTCGGAGCCGCCTGTACGATTTGTACAGCTATAAGGCGCGGGGCTGTAAATTCGCTGCCATGGAAGCTGCACAACCACTTGTTTCTGTTGCGATGGCGACATACAACGGGGAGAGATACCTGCGCGAACAGCTGGATTCGATCCTGCAACAGACCTGGCAGAATATGGAACTGGTGATCGTGGATGACGGTTCATCGGATGGTACGGTTGACATCATCCGGGAATACCAGGCTGCCTGGTCATTCATCCACCTGCACCGCAATGAAACCAACCTGGGCGTCACAAAGACTTTCGAAAAAGCGATCAGCCTATGTACCGGTGAATACATTGCTTTGTCAGACCAGGACGATTTGTGGATGCCAGCTAAGATAGAAACGCTGGTGGCTCATATCGGCGATCATGACGCGGTGTACTCCAACACGGTGCTGGTAAACAGTGAAGGTAAACTGCTGGGCAAAACCTTTAAAGACCTGATGAACCTGAAGTCGTATTATCATGGCGCGCCTTTCCTGCTCTCGAATACCGTTGCAGGGCATACCATGATGCTGAAACGCAGTTTTGCGCAAAGCATCCTGCCGTTTCCTCCGGAACTGTTTTTCGATCTGTGGATCGCTTTCAACGCGGCATCTGGCAACGGACTTAAATACGTTGACGAAGGACTGGTGCATTACCGGCAGCATGGTGGCAACGTGGTAGGAACACGGCACTCTTCGAATAAAAGAACCAGGAAATCCCGGCAACAGCAATATGAGGAAAAACTGCAGGAGCTGAAGGAACTCGCGAAAGCGCCGGTGAAGGACCAGCAAACACAGGCGATACTAAATGAAATGATACGCCTGTTCAAAAGAAGATGGAGCCTGCGGCGATCCGCTTTTTTCTTCCGGCACTTTAATGAAATCCTGGTCAGTAAAAAGAAGCCGCAGTACCGCAAACTGCTGTACTGCGCGAAAATGTTCTTCAAACCTAATTTTTAGGTTTCACCAGGTAGATGGCTGCCATGTCGCCGTTCCCTTTTTGATTTTCCCGGGTCATGATACGGCGGTATTCTTTTAATTGCTTCTTCGTGAATATTCCTTTGCCGGGATTCACCATCTGGCTGTTGGGGGCATTCAGCGGGATACCCCGTTTGTATTGTTCGCTGCACCAGATCACGTAATCGTAGCTGTCGTAATAGAAGCGGCTCACCTCAAATCCTGCTTCTGTAACAAGCATCTTCAGCCCTTTTTCTGAAGGGATGAAGATATGCCGCGGTGCGTCGAGGCCGCACCACCAGGTACCATAGGTCTGCCAGCCATAGTTGCCCATGATGGGCACGCGTATCAATGCGCGGCCACCGGGTTTTAGTATCTCATACATTTTCCTTACCGCCGCATGGGGATCTGTCATGTGCTCCAGCGCGTGGTGCATCATTACAACATCGTATTGCTGTTCCACCCCGAAGATGTTTTGCTTCAGCACCCTCACGTTTCCGTAATCACGGCTTTCGTTGATAAACGGATCAATACCGGTGAGGTTACGGTAACCCATCTTATGGAGCTTAGACAGGAGGCTGCCATTACCGGTGCCGATATCCAGTATCGCGTCATCATAACGGGCCGCTGTGAACCGCGCCCAGTCGTAGGTTTCATTTTTATAACCCAGGCTCAGCAGTTTCCCGATCAGCCGGTGTTTCCCGAACAGCAGGTATTCTGTTTTGATCCGGTCAGTAGTGGATTGTTTTGACTTAACATCCAGTTCCATGTTGAACGAGTAGTAATCCTCATTCGGATAATACCTGCCCAGGTCGGCCGGCACCTGCAGCAGTTGCATCGTTCCGCAGTTGCCGCAAAGCTGGTAGGGAAACGGCTCATGCGTACCCAACTGAAGCTCTTCAATTGTATATCCGGTATTCCCGGTACTGTTTCCACAGATAATGCAGGGCTGAACCATTGCTAAGTCTCTATTTTACGATCCTGTAATTTTTATAATCAAAAAAACGTTTGCCCGTAAGGCGTTCGAGGAGGTCTTTGAACCTGTCCTTCAACGGCTGGTTGTTGTACCGCAGGTCATGATCAAACTTCCAGTTCATGCGCCGGATGCGTTCCTGCATAACCGCCGGGTGTGTACCGTTGAATTTCTTCAGCATATTGATATTACTGTAGTCAAAATCGCCGCTGTAGCTGGCAGCGTACTGCGACTTGTCGAAATTCTCTCCGCCCCAGTAGCTTCCGGTGTTCAGCAGCTTCTGGTTCATTTTCTTTGGCTCCCGCACCCAGCCATAGTGATAGATATATGCATCGATCTCCTTAACGCCCAGTTTTTCATCCTTCCCTTTCCTGAACCCCTGGGCATCGCGGTAGGAATAAATGCCCGGATCATTTCTCACGATCCGGATCTCGCGGCGATACCAGTCGGACGAAGCGCCGGTATAATCATACGATCCGTAGAAATGCAGGTATTTGAACAGCAGGCCGTCTACTTTTTTATCATCGTTCCACCGTTCCATCGCTTTGTAAACGGTGTCGTGATACTTTTCATGCAACACTTCATCGCCCTGGATATAAAAACACCAGTCGGTATCCGGAGCGACCGCCCTTAAAGCCTTATTCGTCTCATCCGCCAGGACCGCGCCTCCAACGTTCAGTTGCTTGTTCCAGACGGTGTCTATGATCCTGATCTTCGCCGGAGCGATCGAGGCGATAAGCTCGCGCGTACCATCGTTACAATCGCCCACCGCAACAACCATATCGTCGCAGACGGGCAGGATAGACTGGATCGCTTCCCTGATCGGGAAATCAAATTGAACGGCATTCTTGATAATAGTAAACCCGGTAACTTTCACCCGCCGTTATTTTTTTAGAAGTTTAAAAGCATGTGTCCACTGGTTGCGTAGAAAACCGGGTGCACACCAGAGGATGCATAAAGGTTCGATAGCTCGTGCAGATTCCACCTTTCCCATATCTTCTGTTTCCCAGCCAAAGGAACTAAGAATATCCGAAACGACAGATTTGGCCTCTTCGTCGTTGCCGCAGATGAACATCGTTGGTGTCGATTCAAACGAAGGCTTATACATAAACGCGTTACCGACGCTGTTGAACGCCTTCACCACCCTGGCTTCCGGTATCGCGGCCTGGATCTTTTCCATCAGGCTCGAATTCATTTCGGTAAAATATTTCAATACCCCGTTGACAGGCGGCTCCGGGGCAATGGGATTCGTGGTATCGATCACCGTCTTGCCCTTGAAATTCCCGGTGCCGGCCAACTGGATGGCATTCAGTGCGACCGCGCCGCCCGTTGCCAGTACGACCAGTTCCCCGAAACCAGCGGCATCACTGAATGAGCCCAGCCTTGCAGACGGGTTTTCCGACTGGAATTTAACCAGTTCCGGTTTTGAGGTGTCCCGGCTTCCAAGCATCACTTCGTGCCCTTCCTGCAGAAACGCATTCCCAAGTACGCGGGCTACGATACCCGAACCGAGGATCCCTATTTTCATGTGCTGATTGTTTTGGATGATAAAAATAGTTTGTTTGGCTTAGTTCTTAAATTGCACCCATGTCTAATCCAAACCTGGATGCAGGAAAAGATCGGTTGAGCGCTGCCGACGCGGAGTTTGAAAACAGCATCCGGCCGAGGGAGATCGAGGAGTTTTCAGGTCAGAACCGCATTATCGAAAACCTGGTGATCTTTATTAAAGCGGCGAAGATGCGCGGCGAGGCGCTGGACCACGTATTGTTTCACGGTCCCCCGGGGCTGGGGAAAACCACGCTGAGTCGCATCGTCGCCAACGAACTCGGGGTAAATATCCGGGAAACCTCAGGCCCGGTTATCGAGAAGCCGGGCGACCTGGCGGGACTGCTCACCAACCTGCAGCCGAACGACGTGTTGTTTATTGACGAGATACACCGGCTGAGCACGGTGGTGGAAGAGTATCTCTACGCGGCCATGGAAGACTTCCGCATCGACATCATGATTGACAGCGGTCCCAATGCAAGGAGCATACAACTCAGCCTGAACAGGTTCACACTAATCGGTGCTACTACCCGCAGCGGCCTGCTTACCGCCCCACTGTTATCAAGGTTTGGCATCAAGTCAAGGCTGGAATATTATAATGCCGACACGCTGAAGAAGATCATTGAACGAAGCGCTGCGATCCTGGATACATCGATCACCTCCGAAGCGGCATTCGAGATTGCCCGCAGGAGCAGGGGTACGCCCCGGATCGCTAACGGGCTGCTCAGGCGGGTGCGCGATTTCGCACAGGTGCTGAACGATGGGCGGATTGATCTCGGCATCACCCAACATGCTTTGAAAGCGCTGAATGTAGACGAGCACGGGCTCGACGAAATGGATAATCGCATCCTCTCCTGCATCATTGATAAATTCAAAGGAGGACCAGTGGGTATCACCACCATCGCCACAGCGGTGGGGGAAGAACCCGGCACGCTGGAAGAAGTCTATGAACCTTTCCTGATCCAGGAAGGATTTTTACAGCGTACACCAAGGGGAAGGGAAGTTACCGCCAAGGCATACGAACACATGGGCCGTAAGCCCCAGAGCGGAAACCAGCCCGGGTTGTTTTAGAAACGGCGATTGCGCAGGAAACTGCCCGCTATAGATAACACGCCGCCGAACTTCGTCATCAGTTTCCGGCGAACGTATTTCATGATGATCATCGACACGTATATGGCAATTACCCAGCCCAGCAATAAACCGCCGAGCAGGCCGTAGACGAATGCTTCGGGTGCAGACATCCCCAGGTTAAAACCCCAGTTCGCCAGCAGCATGGTGAGTACACCAAAACAAGCCCCGATGACACCGGTAACAGCAAAGAGAATTTTCTGAATGATGCGCATGTGTGCAGATTGAAGTTTTAAAATTAGCTTTTAGACGCAGTATGGGTGCCTGCTTTTAGTGAGGGTTTCGTTAAATCAAAGGCTTCAAAATAACACCCCATCCGAAATATCTATTCCGGATTTATTGCGCTGCGGAACAGTTGCTCCGATTACATTTCGTTTGCTGCCGCGGCATACAAGGTGCAGACGAGGTGCGGGCGAAGTGGAGGAAGAGAAATAACCAATGGATACCTCCTGAACCTGGCGGCGATGGCCCCGTTCCGGGCATTCATCAGGAAGGAGCAAGCATGGTTACAATAAAAAGCCCCGGCAATCCGGGGCTCATATCAGAATGATCCTGAATTATTAAGGTGCAACGAGGCGGAAGCCGTTTCCGTGTATGTTCACGATTTCGATATTTGAATCTTCCTTCAGGTACTTACGAAGTTTGGCGATATACACGTCCATACTCCTCCCGTTGAAGTAAGTGTCACTGCCCCAGATCTTCTTGAGCGCCCGTTCTCTTGGCAAAAGATCGTTCTTGTGTTCGGCAAGCATCTTCAGCAATTCATTCTCTTTGGGTGAGAGCGTTTGCGTTCTGCCTTCCACGATCAGCTGGCGCAGCTTGGGGTTGAAATGATACTTCCCGAGATCGAACTCAACGTTTTCCGATTCGCGCGTGAGTTCTTCGTTACGTTTCAGGATGGCTTTGATCTTCATCAGCAACACCTCGCTGTCGAATGGCTTGGTGATATAATCGTCTGCTCCGAGTTTGTATCCCTGGATGATATCTTCTTTCATGGTCTTGGCGCTCAGGAAGAAAAGCGGGATATCCGGGTCAACGTCGCGGATTTCCTCGGCCAGCGTGAAACCATCCATATTCGGCATCATCACATCCAGCAGGCAGATATCAAACTTCTCGCGCTGGAAGGCTGCCAGGCCCAAACGGCCGTCACGCTCCAGCGTCACGTCATAGTCGTTCAGTTCCAGGTAATTCTTCAATACGATTCCAAGATTCTGATCGTCTTCACAAAGCAGGATCCTGTATTTCTTTTTTTCTTCCATGTTTCAGTGTTTTGAATCCAATAAAGTTATACGAATTTATAAAGCTATGAGAAACAACGTATATTTTGTTAAAACGACAGTACAACATTTAAGCCAGTATTTGCCGTTAAAGAGGCAGCCAACAGTAGGAACGGTGCAGCCCGTCATTCCGCCCGATGATTCTCTAAAGCGGTATTTATCATTTTACGAAACTCAGCAAACGCTTACCTTGAAGGTTGGAAGGATCGAACACTAAACCACAGCCAGATGACGCAGAAATTTCTTGAAACCATTCATGCAGGATACAGATTCAAAGCTGCGGCGGCAAAAATCGGTATCGGAATGCTGGATGGAAAACCGGTAGCTGGCGCGGACGTTTACCTGCCATTAAGCACAATGAACCGGCATGGGCTGATTGCCGGTGCTACGGGAACGGGTAAGACCAAGACCCTGCAATTGATCAGCGAGATACTGAGCGATCATAGTATCCCGGTGCTGCTGATGGATATCAAGGGCGATCTTTCCGGGCTGGCTGCGCCAGGCTCTTCGAATGATAAGATCGTTGAAAGGGTAAAAGCGGTGGGTATTGATTACAAGCCGGCGGCTTATCCCGTTGAACTGCTCACGCTCAGTAAAGGTGCCGGCGTTCAGCTCAGAGCCACCGTCACGGAATTCGGACCCATATTACTGAGCAAGATTCTCGGCCTCAACGATACACAGGGCGGAGTGGTTGCCCTTATTTTCAAGTACTGCGACGACAATAAATTACCCCTGCTCGACCTGAAGGATTTTATCCGTGTGTTGCAGTTTGCCGCAAACGAGGGAAAGAAAACCCTCGAAGCCAGTTATGGTAAGATCTCGACCAGTTCAACCGGGACGATTTTGCGGAAGGTGATTGAATTGCAGCAGCAGGGAGCCGACCTGTTCTTCGGGGAAAAAAGTTTCGAGGTGGAAGACCTGATGCGTATCGCGGCGGATGGCAGAGGCATGATCAATATTCTCCGTGTTACCGATATGCAGGACAGGCCGAAGCTCTTTTCTACGTTCATGCTGCAGTTGCTGGCCGAGCTCTACGCGGTTTCGCCGGAAGAAGGCGACCTGGAGAAGCCAAAACTGGTGATGTTCATAGATGAGGCGCACCTGCTGTTTGAGGAAGCAAGCAAGGCTTTGCTTGACCAGCTTGAAACGGTGATCAAACTGATAAGGTCCAAGGGTATCGGCATCTTTTTCTGTACCCAGAACCCACAGGACATACCTGCTTCGGTTTTAAGCCAGCTGGGGCTGAAAGTCCAGCACGCGCTAAGGGCCTTCACCGCTGCAGACCGGAAGGTTATTAAACAGGCGGCTGAGAATTTCCCGGAAAGCAGCTTTTACCAGATCGATGAGTTGCTTACGCAAATGGGTATCGGCGAAGCGTTTTTTACCGCTTTGAACGAAAAAGGCATTCCCACGCCACTGGTTCATACCATGCTGGCGCCCCCGGGAAGCAGGATGGACATCCTTTCCGAAACAGAAATCACTGAACTGGAGCAACGCAGCCAGCTGGCAGGAAAATACAGGCAGGTAATTGATTCTCAAAGCGCTTACGAGATCCTGAATCACAAGCTTGAAGCGGCTTCCGGCGCTGGGAATGACTCCGCCGGACAGGAGGAGGCAGGGCCGGAAAGCAAGAGAAGGAAGCAGGGCAAAGAAAAAACCATCTTCGACCACCCGGTGGTGAAACAGGTGGGCAGGACCGCTGCCAGCGTGATTACCAGGAGCTTATTGGGTGCCTTGGGGCTTGGTGGTACTACCCGCCGGCGCAGGAGCAGCCTGTGGTAGTCGCATACTAAAAAACCTATATTCGCAATTCCTAAAGGAAAAACGGAGATTTTTATTTCCCGGTTAAATGGAAAGCCCTTACTTTTGCCTCCCGTTTTTTTCGGACGTTAAAACATTTCAGTCATGAACGCAGCAGTGCAATTTGTGCAGGAGCAGCTCACAGCAAAGAAAGAAATCCCTGCTTTCAAAGCAGGTGACAATATCACCGTGAATTATAAGATCATCGAGGGTGGCAAGGAACGTATCCAGAGCTTCCGCGGCGACGTGATCAAAAAGCAGGGTACCGGCACTACTGCCACTTTCACCGTTCGTAAGATCTCCGACGGTATTGGCGTGGAAAGGCTGTTCCCGATCTTCTCACCGAACATCGATTCTATCGTACTGAATAAAGTAGGTAAGGTTCGCCGTTCGAAGCTGTACTACCTCAGAGAGCGCAGTGGTAAGAGCGCAAGGATCAAGGAAAAAAGGGTTTAACCTTCATAAACAAATTGAAAGCGGGGGCTGCGGCTTCCGCTTTTTTATTGCTATTTAATAAACATTTATAATTGAGGCTGATCAATAGCCTTACCTTTGAATCCTAAATTTTTCACCATGGGCTCACTTGGAATGCCTGAGATTATTGTAATCGTGATAGTTATACTGCTGCTGTTTGGTGGCAGGAAGATACCTGAACTGATGCGCGGCCTGGGAAGGGGCATCAGAGAGTTTAACGACGCGAAGAATAACGTGAGAAGAGAACTGGAAGAAGCACCGACAGAAAAAGAAACGAAGTCTACCGGTACTACCACCACCAATCCTTAATGCGAACTGCCGCCTGGCAGCAAGACGATATCATGCGGCCGCACCCACAGGTGCGGCCGCTTTGTTTTTACCAGATTGGTTTGTTAATTCCCGCTACAGGAATTTCTGCGGCCGCCTGGCTGCCCTCCGAAAGAAACTATACAACCCTTAGCAATTCTTTAACAGTTAAAATCCGATCCTAAGTTTTTGGTTTCCATGGCGGTTGACCGGTGTTTTTTTAACAGTCTGCGGGGCTTAAAAAAACCTTGACTGGCATGTGGCGGATTCCAAGCGTTTTAGGCACGATTGTAGACAAATTGCACATGTTTTTAATACGCATAAAGCCTGTGCCACATATGCTTCGGCTGCTTGCGACGGGGGTGCGGCGCGGTATCTTTGCGGAGCGTTTTACAAAACTACTGCACCAAAGAAGAGGAAGACAAGCTTTACGAACGAACGACGAATAGAGAACGGTAGACGAGCCCGGGGCTGATTGGAAATCCTGATTGTTTCACAAAAAACGAACGTAAGAATGACAATTCAATTATTTGGTGTCAACATGAAAAATCCTGTGGCTTATGCAAAAGCTGTAATTGTATGGTTTCTTTTTATTGCCCTCAGCTTTTCATTCATGTCCTTTAAGAATGGCACTGACGAGAACAACGGTACTGCAAAGAAAGACAGTGCGGCTTCAGCTAAGACTGAATTTCAAACCCTTATCAATACCCCGGCTGAGGAATCAACCGAGGCGGCCGAAATAACCGCCACCACCGTTTCGCTGACCGAAACTTACCCGGAGGCGGTATCGTTCCTGGAGCGTTATGTAGCCCGCGAGGGTAAGCATTACGAGCGCATGAAGCCCAGGGCACAGCGCTACTTCGAGCTGTATGATAAGATCCTCGGCTCTTATGGCCTCCCTACCGAGCTGAAATACCTCAGCGTTATCGAGAGTAACCTGAATAACAAGGCTGTGTCACAGGTTGGCGCAGTCGGTCCCTGGCAGTTCATGGCTGCTGATGCGCGGGCTTTCGGACTGAAGGTGAACGGCAGGGTTGACGAAAGGAAAGATTTCGTGAAGAGCACCCATGCTGCGGCTAAATACCTGAAGCAGATGTACGAGCGTTTCGGCGACTGGCTGCTGGTGGTTGCATCTTATAACTGCGGACCTAATAA
>DASVBM010000128.1:0-2621 GCA_036375835.1 Chitinophagaceae bacterium
CAACCGGCTACAACATGAGTTGCAACGGCCCCATCGTGTTCCCTGAGTCTAACAGCTTCGTAATCACCCCTGTTGCGCCGCATAACCTGAACGTGCGATCCATCGTGGTGCCGGACAGTAACATCATTTCATTCGAGGTGGAAGGCCGTACCGAAGAGTTTATCTGCGCACTCGATGCCCGCCGCGAGATTGTTACCAAAGACATCGAACTGGCGGTGCGGAAAGAGAAGTTCACCGTCAGCCTGATCAGGCTGAACGAAAACAGCTTCCTTTCCACCCTCCGGACCAAACTCACCTGGGGCCTGGACAAAAGGAACTGAGGCCATTAATTTTTAATGATTAACGCTCCGGATAAAAGATTTCCCGAAATTTGACGTTCTTCAATTTCCATCATAGTTCTATGCTTAAAAGAATCATTCCCGTATTGTGTCTTCTGGCAACGGCCGGTGCTGCAAAATCCCAGGTCCTGGAAAGCTATGTACACGCAGGCGAATTCGGTATTTCAATCGGCGCCGCGCATTATTATGGCGACCTGAATACCCGTGCCTCTGTGAACCGCCCGAAGTTTGCCGCAGGAGTATTCTTTACCAAGCAATTCAATAATTACATCGGTATCAAGATAGCGGGTAACTATGCCAAGCTCGGTTACTCTGACGTATACAGCAAGAACGAGGTTCAGAAGATCCGTAACCTCAGCTTCAACACCAATATCTGGGAACTCAGTCTCAACGGCCAGTTCAACTTCTTTAAGTTCTATCCCGGCGTGGAAGGATACACTTTCACTCCATACGTTTCGCTGGGTATCGGGCTTTTCTCATACGATCCCTATGCTTTCATCACCATCAACGGTGAACGGCAGAAGCACTTCCTGAGACCGCTGGGCACCGAAGGCCAGGGAAATGCACAGCTTTACCCGGATCGCAAGCCTTACAGTTCAATGGGTATCTGCGTACCGTTTGCAGTGGGCTTTAAATACAATCTTTCACCTTCAATGAACTTCTTTACGGAGATCGGGTACCGCTATACCAACACTGACTACATCGACGACGTAAGCACAACCTATGCGCCGGATGCTTTCACCGCACTTCCTAATGGCCAGCCTTCTGTAGGATACCTGTTGCAGGACCGCAGTTACGAATATGGTACACCCATTGGTATCAAGGGAAGACAACGTGGCAACAGCAAACAGAAGGACGGTTACCTGATTGCCCAGGTTGGAGTATCCTTTAACATTTCTTCTTACCGTTGCCCCACGTACTAAGCAGCGGATACCACTAAAATAACAATTGCCTACCGGTGATTTTTCTACCTTTGCGGTCAGAGGAAAGCTATGCCGGAAGACCTTTTACAAAAAATAGATAAACAAAGACTGCCCAGTCACATCGCCATTATCATGGATGGTAACGGGCGCTGGGCAAAGGAAAAGGGCCAGGACCGGCTTTATGGGCACTTCCACGGGGTGGAAAGCGTTCGTAATATCGTGGAAGGCTGCGCGGAACTCGGCGTAGGCTACCTCACCCTTTATGCCTTCAGTACTGAGAACTGGGATCGTCCTAAAAACGAAGTGGATGGGCTGATGGAGCTGCTGGTTGACACCATACGTAAGGAAGTTTCAATACTTAACAAGAACAATATCAAGCTGCACGTGATCGGCGACAAGGAGATGCTGCCTGAATACGCACGTAACGAGCTGCAGGAGGCGCTGGACATGACCAGCCACAACACAGGGCTCAACCTTATCATGGCGCTGAGTTACAGTAGTCGCTGGGAGCTTGTGAACGCGGTGAAGAATATTGCTGTGGATGTAAAAGAAGGTAAGATCCAGCCCTCCGAGATCGACCAGCATACCCTGGAGCAATACCTTGCCACCAGCGCTTTCCCCGATCCCGAACTGATGATCCGCACCAGCGGAGAATACCGGATTTCGAATTTCCTCCTCTACCAGTTGGCCTACGCCGAACTCTACTTTACCAATACGCGCTGGCCGGATTTCCGGAAGGAAAACCTTTATGAGGCCATAATCGATTTCCAGAACCGCGAACGGCGTTTTGGAAAGATCAGCGAACAGGTCTCCCCAACCCCCGCAACTGCCTGAAATAAAATACGGATTAAGTCTTTTGAACCGGTTGATTTAACATAGGTTTTCAAATAATCCCGTTAATTTGCCCCTCTCAAAAAACCGTTGAGAGCCTTTATTTTCAAGATTTATAACTGCTTGCAGAAACCAACCAAATAGCTACCCTGATGCAGAAGTTCTACAGACCGATTCTTGTGCTGGTAATTTCATGTTTTGCTCTGGCTGCCAACGCCCAGAATGACACTACCCCGGTTACTTCGGTCGACCCAACCCTGATCAACATATTCGAACAAAAGGTTCCGAAAAAATATAAGATCGGAAACATCAGGGTTTCCGGCAATAAATACTTTGACCAGGCGCTGCTGCTTTCCATTGCCAATATCAACCCCGGCGACGAAGTGGTAATTCCCGGCGGCGACAACTTCGCCAAAGTGATCCAGAATCTCTGGAAGCAGAATTATTTCTCCGACGTAGAAATCTACATCACAGCAGTAAGGGGCGACGTGATCGACATTGAGATCGTTGTTACGGAAAGGCCACGCCT
>DASVBM010000181.1:0-5934 GCA_036375835.1 Chitinophagaceae bacterium
AACCGAGGCTGATAACCTCGCGATCAAAGGTGTATTTGAAATGTATGCCAGCAAGGGCAATCATATCATCACTTGTGTTACAGAACACAAAGCCGTACTTGATACATGCAAACACATCGAAAGAACAGGTGGTGAGGTAACTTATCTGCCGGTTCGTCCCGATGGTTTGATCGATTTGTCAGAACTGGAAGCGGCGATTAAACCCACAACGGTATTGATAGCGATAATGTACGCCAACAATGAGGTGGGGGTAATTCAGCCGGTAAAGGAAATCAGTGCGATTGCAAAGAAAAAAGGTATCCTGTTTTTTACCGATGCTACGCAGGCAGTTGGGAAAATACCGGTGGATGTGCAGAAAGATGGTATTGATCTGATGGCATTTTCTGCCCATAAGATGTACGGTCCGAAAGGAGTGGGTGGTCTTTACGTCAGAAGAAAGAACCCGAGGGTAAAGGTTACTTCACAGATGGACGGTGGCGGCCACGAGCGCGGGATGAGAAGCGGGACATTGAACGTTCCGGGGATAGTAGGATTCGGAAAGGCCTGTGAACTGGCAAGGTTGGAAATGGCGGAAGAAAGCAAGCGACTTTCAGCACTTCGGGATAAACTCGAGAACGCCTTATTGCAAATAGAAGAGTCTTATGTGAATGGGAATCGCGAACACCGCCTGCCGCACGTGAGCAACATTTCATTCAAGTACGTGGAAGGTGAGGGGCTTATGATGGGCTTTAACAAAACCATAGCCTTGTCTTCCGGTTCCGCCTGTACTTCCGCTTCACTGGAGCCGAGCTATGTGTTAAAAGCGCTTGGATTGGGTGATGACCTGGCACACAGCTCGCTGCGTTTTGGGTTGGGCCGTTTTACCACCGAGGAGCAGGTCGATTACACCATTGAACAGGTGCGGAACACCGTTCTGAAGCTTCGGGAAATGAGCCCGCTTTGGGAGATGTATAAGGAAGGTGTAGACCTTACGACGATCGAATGGGCACATCATTAACAATGAATAACAATAAATTGAAATAAAATGGCATACTCAGAAAAAGTCATTGACCACTACCAGAACCCCAAGAACGTGGGTACTCTGGACAAATCAGCCAGGAATGTAGGAACAGGACTGGTTGGAGCACCTGAATGTGGTGACGTAATGCGTTTGCAGATTGAAGTTGATGAAGCTTCCGGCGTTATCAAGGATGCCAAGTTCAAAACATTTGGCTGCGGTTCCGCTATCGCATCTTCGTCACTGGCCACCGAATGGCTGAAAGGTAAAACAGTTGACCAGGCGCTGGAGATCGACAACATGGCTATCGTGGAAGAGTTGAACCTGCCGCCGGTGAAGATTCACTGCTCGGTACTTGCCGAAGACGCAATCAAAGCTGCTATCAACGATTACCGGGTGAAGAATGGTATGGATGCCCTGAAATTTGAGGAGAAAGGAGTGCACTAAGCACGGTAAAAATGGTTTAAAATGGTTGGTACAGAGAACGCAATATTTGTAAGTGATAAGGCGAAAGCAAAGCTGAAACAGCTGATGACCGACGCGGGCATCCTCGATGATCCTTCGTATTTCGTACGGGTAAGCGTTGTAGGCGGTGGTTGCAGCGGGCTGAGTTACAAGCTTGATTTTGATAACGAGCAGAAGCCAATGGACCAGTCGTTTGAAGACAATGGTGTTAAAATCGTTACTGACCTTAAAAGTTTTCTATACCTGGTGAATACCGAGCTCGACTTTTCTGACGGGCTGAACGGGAAAGGCTTTTACTTCAATAACCCCAATGCCAGCCGCAGTTGCGGTTGCGGTGAAAGTTTTGCGGTTTAAATCCAGGAAAACGGATACAGGGCCCTGCGGAAGCAGGGCTTTTTTTTTTGTTCAAAGGCAGTTTTCGAAACCGTGAAAACGTTTCAAGTCGCGAACTTTTGTTCATTCTGAATTGTTCCTTGATGCCGGTTTTGATTTTTTTCCATCTGATTTATAGTAGATTTGGCGCATGTGGATGATCTGCAGGAAAGAATGGCAGCAATTCTTCAACAGCCTCACCGGGTATATTGCCGTGATCATTTTCCTTTTGCTCACCGGCCTTTATCTTTTCGTTTTCCCGCAATCGAATTTACTTGACTACGGCTACGCCACCCTTGCGGGATTTTTCAATCTTGCGCCATGGGTGCTACTGTTCCTGGTTCCGACGGTGACAATGCGGACAATTGCAGATGAATACCGTTCAGGAACTTTCGAGTTGTTGCGCACACTTCCATTGAGTGTACGGCAAATTGTGTGGGGTAAGTTCTTTGGCGCCTGGCTGATCGTAATTGCCGGATTGATGCCAACCGTTATTTATGCCTTCTCGCTGCAGGCATTGAGTTCGGAAGGTGGTATCGACATCGGAAGCACCATAGGCAGCTACCTGGGCCTGATACTACTCGGCGGCGTGTACACGGCTGTTGGCGTCTGTACCAGCAGTTTCACCAGTAATACTGTAATCGCCTTTGTTGCCGGTGCGTTCATATGCTTTCTATTATTCACTGGCTTCCAGGCTGTCAGTGCACTCGCCATATTCGAAGGCGGCCCGGATTATTATATTGAGATGCTGGGGATCGACTTTCATTATCGCAGCATCAGCCGCGGGGTAATAGACAGCCGGGATCTCATTTATTTTGCTGCTTTCATTATACTTTTTTTATTCATTACCGAAAGAAAAACACTCCAATATAAGTGAATCGATTACTGAATAATAAATTCTGGTGGGTGGCCCCTCTGGCCGGATTTGCACTGGTGATCTACATTGCCTCTTTTGTTCATTACCGGGCAGATCTCACCGCTGAAAAACGATTCAGCCTTAGTAATTCCACCAGGGAGTTACTGCGGAACCTCGATTCTACGGTTACAATTGAGGTATTCCTGACCGGAGATCTTTCCAGCGGATACCGGAAGCTCAGTGTCGCAACGGAAGAACTACTTGAAGAGTTTAAAGACTACGCCGGTGGAAAGCTGAATGTGAAATTTGAAAGGCCTGGGGAAGACCTGCGGCAGGATTCACTGAAATTAATGCTTTACGACAGCCTGATGCGAATGGGGGTTGTATTTGAACAGACATCTATTACAACAGATAACGGGAAAGATATCGCTGATCAGTTTGTGATTCCATCCGCAATGGTAAGATTCGGAAACAGAAAACCATTTGTGATTGACCTTCGCAGCAGCAAAACGGTATTTAAACCGTACGATGTAATCAATCAGAATCCTGAACCCGATCTTGAAGCAACGCGAAATGCTGCAGAAGCACTGCTTGAGTTTAAATTCGCAAATGCAATAGACAAAGTAACGAGGGAGAATGTACCGGTGATTGCTTACCTCGTTGGTAATGGCGAGCCGATAGACTTCCGCATTAATGACCTGGGCGAAAGCCTGCGCAACGAGTACCGCCTTGCTGTTTACGATCTGAAACTCGGATACCCTGATCCCAGGGAGATCAGTGCGCTGATGATCGTGAAGCCTACAGAGGCGTTTACTGACGAGGACAAATTAAAGCTTGACCAGTACGTTATGCATGGTGGCAGGATTCTCTGGTTTATCGATAAGTTGTATGCAGAGACCGACAGTCTCATGCGCAGCCAGAAAGACTTTGTTGCCTTTGACCGGAATCTGAACCTCGACGATATTCTTTTCAGATACGGAGTCCGCATTAATGGAAACCTGCTGCAGGACCTGAACTGCGCGAAACTACCGCTGGTAGTTGGGCAAAATCCGGATGGCAGCCCACGTATGCAACGCGTACCCTGGCCCTATTATCCGTTTCTTTCCGGCAACCAGCACAGTCCGATCAGTAAAAATCTGGACCGGGTGTTGCCGCTGTACCCCTCCACTATCGATACGGTCCGGGCGGCGGGTGTTCAAAAAACCGTACTGCTCAGTTCCGATACCACCAGCAGAACCCTTGCCTCACCAGCCCTGGTCTCCATTAACAGCGTAAGAACGGAGGAAGATTTTCGCAGCTTTCGTCAGGCATACCTGCCAGTTGCGGTGTTACTTGAAGGGAACTTCAGCTCGCTTTTTGCCAATCGCCTGACACCACAGGTACAGGATTCTGTTAAACGCAGTGCGGGACTTCCTTTTGCTGCGGTATCAGTACCAACGCGGCAGGTGGTAGTAAGTGATGCGGATATTGTAACCAACCAGGTAACGCAAAGCTCCGGCCCGCTTCCAATGGGTATGATTCCCTACGAAAATTACCGGTTTGCGAATCGCGAATTCTTCCTGAACTGTGTTGATTACCTGGTAAGCAACTCCGGAATATTTGAGAGCCGCAACAAAGAATTCACTTTACGGTTGCTTGATAAGGCAAAGGTTGAATCCGACCGTAACAAATGGCAGGCGATCAACATTGGCTTGCCTGTTGTAATTGTATTGCTGGCAGGCCTGCTGCTGCAATGGCAAAGGAAAAGAAAGTATGCTGCCTGAGGCTATATCTTTGCTTACACAATAAAGGAAATGTCTACCGATCTGATAACTTACCTCGTGTTTGGTGCAGTGTTGCTGGTTGCACTGGTGTTCGACCTTGGATTACTAAGTAAAAAGAACAAGATCATCACCATCCGCCAGTCGCTCTGGCAAACGTTGTTCTGGGTACTGCTTGGGATGGGGTTCTTTGGCTTTGTATGGTTTGAGCAGGGTAAGGTTTCAGCGTTTGAGTACCTCAGTGCCTATCTGATGGAATGGAGCCTCAGTGTTGACAATATTTTCGTCTTCATCCTGATTTTCTCGTCCTTCGGTGTTAAGGAAAAATTTATTCCGCGCGTCCTGCTGATAGGGATCATGATGGCAGTGATCATGCGGGTGATCTTCATAACCGTGGGCGTTGTGCTGGTGGAAAAGTTCAGCTGGATACTGTACCTCTTTGGCGCCTTCCTGGTATACACCGGTTACAAGATGTTTACCGCCGATGAAGATGAATCTTTCGATCCGCATGAAAGTAAGATTTACCGGATGCTGAAGAAGTTTCTGCCCCTCGTGGCGAATGACGGCGATGGACGATACATCGTTCGGAAATCCGGGAAGCCATATTATACCAGTCTTTTCGTGGTAGTGGTGATGCTTGCTGCAATTGACCTTGTTTTTGCACTGGATTCCATTCCTGCGGTGATGGGCATCTCGAAAGATGCCCTGATCATTTATACCTCCAACATCTTCGCCGTTCTTGGCCTTCGTTCATTGTTCTTCCTGCTTCGCGGCGCAGTAGACAAATTCGACTACCTGCAACAGGGAATTGCAATAGTGCTGGTTTTTATCGGGGTGAAGATGCTGGCAGAAAAACTGATCCACAACTACGTCGACAAAGGCACTATGATCGGGATTTCACTTGGTGTGATCGTACTTTGCATCTCGGGATCTATCTGGTATTCGGTCAAACACAAAAAGAAGGGAACTCCGCCGGAACGGGAAGACGGTTCAATCGACCTATAACACAGCAGATTGAAATATACAGTAAATAATATCGCCCGGATAATCGGGGCAGTAACCAGCAACGACAGTGACGCATTAATCGATCACCTGCTGATCGACAGCCGCAAAATTGTATTTCCTGCACGTTCTGTTTTCTTTGCGCTGCCCGGCCCCCGGAGAGATGGCCACGATTTCATACCGGAAGTGTACGACCGCGGCGTCCGCTCCTTTGTAGTCGAAACCGGATTCGATTCTGCCCGCTGGCCTGACGCTGCATTTCTGCAGGTGGACAGTGTGTTGGAAGCGCTGCAGACCCTTGCAGCATATCACCGCCGGCTTTTTAATATTCCTGTTATCGGCATAACAGGCAGCAACGGAAAAACGATCGTTAAGGAATGGCTTTTCCAGTTGCTTTCACCGGAATATAACATCGCACGAAGCCCACGGAGCTATAATTCGCAGATCGGTGTTCCGCTGAGTGTCTGGCAACTGAATGAGTC
>DASVBM010000333.1:0-9524 GCA_036375835.1 Chitinophagaceae bacterium
GACCTCCTGTTCAACATTGGCAATAAAATCCGGATCGCCGGGGTACATCGCTCCGGCGAACATAAAGTCCTGCCAGACCATAATGCCATATTGATCGCAGAGCGTATAGAAAATATCGTCTTCATACACTCCGCCGCCCCATACGCGCAGCATGTTAATGTTGGCTTCCTTCGCGGCGCGCAACAGTCTTTCGTAGTGCGCCTGCTTTTTTGCGCGGGGAAGAAAGTTGTCCGAAGGGATCCAGTTTGCGCCTTTGATGAAAAATGGTCGCCCGCCCGTTTCAAAATAAAAGGCGCTGCCAATACTGTCGGGCTGGTTTACAAGTCGGATGTTGCTGATCCCGAATGCCTGTTCGCGGTCTTCGAGTATTATATGGACCTCATCCGGTGGGTCGAAACGAAGCTGCAGGTCCAGGTTATACTTCGAAGCTGCGGTTTCGCTCCCGGGCAACCAAAGCCTGGGTTCCCGGATCACCGTGTTCAGGTACACAATGTTCTTTCCTTTTTTTACCGGTGTGAGTTTGCCTTCGTTGAGCGGCCACAGGCGATTGGTTTGCTGTTCCCATATCATACCTACCAGTCTGACCAGGGTGTCCGCATTCGAAAAAATCTCGGCTTCGATCCGGATATCCGTGGCATTCGCCGTGATATCTTCCGCATCGATCTTTACGTTTCCGAGGTAAGGGTTGAGACGGTTTACTAAGGTCACCGGTTTCCATATGCCGGAGGTCACCAGCCGCGGACCCCAGTCCCAGTCAAACTGGTACTGCGCTTTTCTGGCATATACGCGTTCGTTATCCGGCCTGCTGATCGGATCATTTTGTTTTTGGTTCATAGCTATCGCTGCTGTGGGCAGAAAGCGAACCAGCAGTTCGTTGGCAGCGTGTGGCAGCAGGTTGTCGATAGGAACTTCCCATCTACGAAACATGTTATTGGTGCGCAGCAGCTTTTTCCCGTTCAGGAAAACCTCGGCATCGGTATCCAGCCCATCAAATATGATCTGCCATCCCGATGGCTGCGGCGGCGTGAAGAAAAAATACCGGTACTCCCATGTTTGTTTTTCAACCCATTGAACACTGTCTTCATTCGTCCCGAAGAATGGATCCGGGATCAGTCCGTTCCGTATCAAATCGGTGTGCACCGTACCGGGTACTTCCGCAGGGTACCAGTCTTTGCTGCCGGCTACCCGGAACTGCCAGTCGGTGTCAAGACTGATCTGGCCGTCGGCCGCAAGAGAAAACAGAAACAATAATATTGCTGAGAACGTTCTCATATATTCAATGCATTCCGCAAAGCTTTTACTTCAGCCGGATCGATGCTTGCGTTACCGCTTTCAGGTAAGTCGGGATGGACGAACTCCATGGCAGATCGCGCCACACCTTTTAGCGAGGAGTGGAATTCGCGCGCTCCGGTTTCTGCTGCAAGTGTGCGGATGTTCTCTTTTCTTACACCACTACCGGGCATAATGATGATCCGGTCATCCGCTGCCTCTACCAGTTTTGCGATCAGGGGTAGGCCGTTTTCAGCAGTGGCTGCCTGCCCTGAGCTGAGTATACGCTGGCAGCCGATATTCACCAGTTCTTCCAGCGCGGCAAACGGATCCCTGCACCGGTCGAAGGCACGGTGTATTGTAACTTCCATGGGGTAGGCGAGCTCTACCAGTTTTGCCATCCGCTGCAGATCCATATCGCCGTTTCTTTTCAGCATGCCGAAGACGACGCCTTCACAACCCGCCTTGCGGCAGAAGGCAACGTCCAGCTGCATCACCCGGAACTCATCATCCGAATAGAGAAAGTCGCCTGCGCGTGGCCGGATCATCGGGAACAAGGCAACATCGAATGATTCGCGGCAGCGCAGGATCATACCATGAGATGGGGTAATACCACCTTCCGACAGCGCCGCGCAGAGTTCTATGCGGTCTGCCCCGCCTTCTGCCGCAGCCCTGGTAGTGGGAAAATCGGTGGTAGCAATTTCAATGATGTATTTCATCAGCGGTAAATACTGGGTGCGTCATATGTTTTTGGACCGTTCGCGTCCTGAACCGCGTAATTGAATCCTTTCTGCAGTGCATAACCGCCGAATTCACCAGCGCGGTTGACTGCGATAAATGCCAGCTGCAGGTCGCGGATCTTTTCTCCGCGCATCCGTACCAGCCTTTCGAGCGTTTTCCTGCAAGCCGTTTCCGGGGTATGACCCGCGCGCATGTACTCTACCACCGTGTGCGCACCGCAGACGCGGATAGCTTCCTCACCCACGCCGGTAGACGTGGCAGCGCCAACTTCATTGTCCACGTAAAGGCCGGCTCCGATCATTGGCGAATCACCAACCCTGCCGTGCATCTTGAACGCCATACCGCTTGTGGAGCAGGCGCCGGAAAGATTGCCGCTGTTGTCCAGCGCCAGCATACCGATCGTATCGTGGTTGTGTTGCTGCCCGGGTTCCTTGCCCTGCAGCAGGTCGGGGATGGTCATGGGGTCGTATTTGCTCTCCTTCAGCCATTCTTTCCAGGCGGCTTCGGCTTCGGGAGTGAGGAGCCGCTCGACATGAAACCCGTTTGCAAGGGCAAACTGCAGCGCACCTTCGCCGGCAAGGTAAATATGCGGCGTCTGCTCCATCACCCTGCGTGCGAGCGAAACGGGGTGTTTGAGACCTTCCACGAACATCACCGAGCCACAGTTTCCCTGGTGGTCCATGACGGATGCATCCAGCGTCACCTTCCCGTCGCGGTCGGGCAAGCCGCCATAACCCACGCTCTGGTCATGCGGATCTGCCTCGGGCACCTGTACTCCTGCTTCAACGGCGTCCAGTGAATTACCTCCTTTCAGAAGTACTTTCCAGGCTTCGGCGTTGGCTTTCACGTTTGGCTTCCAGGTAGAGATTACCAAAGGCCTGCCGTTCACCCTCGCGGTATCCGGCGCCGGCGGCAGGCGCCGGCCGGCCAGTAATGCCAGCCCGGAGAAAACGGATGACCCGATGAATTTTCGGCGGTTCAACATATTCAAAGTTTCATTTTTTCGGCGGAAAAACAAACCGGGCCGCCCGTGGTAATTCGGGTGGCTGTTTTGCGATCAGCACGGTAAACAGATCCCTGCGATCGGGCTATCTTTGGCCAAACATCCGCCTTGAAGCACCTCGTTGTACTCAATCATTACTTTTTCAAATACCGCTACCGGCTCATAGCAGGCATCTTGTTTATCATCGCGTCCAACTACTTCGCGGTGCTCGCCCCGCAGGTAACGGGTTATGTGGTGAACAAAGTGCAGGAACTCCTCTCCGGCAGCGCTGGTTCCGCGCGACAGGAAGATCACGACGTGCTGGTGAATATTTTCATCGCCTGGAGTGAGCGGAACTTCAAAGGAAGCTCGCTGATCGCGCTGGCAAGTATTACATTACTGGTGCTGGCGCTGCTGAGCGGCTTGTTTATGTTCTTTATGCGGCAGACGCTGATCGTGATGAGCAGGCTGATCGAATACGACCAGAAGAATGAAATTTTCAGGCACTACCAGGAGCTCGATACGAATTTTTATAAGACGCAGAACACCGGCGACCTGATGAATCGCATCAGCGAAGACGTGAGCAGGGTGAGGATGTACACCGGGCCGGCGATCATGTACCTCGTTAACCTCGCTGTGCGGATCTCGCTTTGTATTTATTTTATGGCGCGGAAGGACTGGATGCTCACGATCTATGTACTTGCGCCTTTGCCGGTGCTGGCGATCATCATTTATTATGTAAACACGATCATTCATCGCAAGAGCGAGAAGATACAGGCGCTGTTATCCGACCTCACAACAAACGCACAGCAATCCTACGCCGGTATTCGCGTGATCAAATCCTACGTGCAGGAGAAAGCGATGGCGGTATTCTTCAACCGCAACAGCGAGGAATACAAATCGAACGCGATCAGCCTCGCCAAAGTTGAATCGCTTTACTTCCCCAGCATGGCGCTGATGATCGGCCTGAGCACACTCATTACGGTGGGTATTGGAAGTTACCAGGCCCTGGCTGAGCCTGCTACGCGCGCGGGACTTATTGTTGAATTCGTGATCTACATCAACATGCTCACGTTCCCGGTGAGCGCGATCGGGTGGGTGGCGAGTATGATTCAACGGGCCTCCGCTTCGCAGAAACGCATCAATGAATTCCTGGATATCACTCCTTCGATCAAAGCGGACGACGCAGATGGGCAAGCCACACTCAAAGGCGAGATCATCTTCCGTAACGTGGATTTCATTTACCCGCACACCGGTATCCACGCTTTGAAGAATCTGAACCTCACCATTCAGCAGGGGGAGAAGGTGCTCATCATCGGCCGCACGGGCAGTGGTAAGTCAACGATCGCGCAGCTGCTGCTGCGGTTCTATGATCCTACCGGGGGCGTGATCATGATCAATGGTATTCCGATTAAGGACCTTTCTGTAAAATCACTCCGGCAACAGGTGAGCTACGTGCCGCAGGACGTGTTCCTTTTCAGCGATTCGGTTACCGATAATATACGCTTCGGCATCACCGGCGAACCCGGTATCACGGCAGAAACTGCAGCATCCTATGCGGGTATCGACCGCGAAATCCGCGCTTTCCCCGCCGGGTATGATACCATGATCGGTGAACGCGGAGTCACCCTCAGTGGCGGCCAGAAGCAACGGATATCCATTGCCCGTGCCCTGATGAAAGACAGCAACCTGATTGTGCTGGACGACTGCCTCAGCGCTGTGGATGCGAAAACCGAACATGAGATTACCGGAAATCTTAATCGGTATCTCGGTGAAAAGACAGCCATTATCATTACACACCGCATCATCACTTCTATTCATTTCAACCAGGTAATCGTCATGCAGGATGGTGCGATCCTGGAACAGGGCACACATGCCGAACTGCTTGCCAGGCGCGGGTATTACGCGGAACTATACCGCATGCAGATGGCAGGTTTGAGCGATGAAGAACTGAGCAGGATCTAAGCCAGTCAATAATTCTGTGAAAGTTTTTGTAATTGTTAAAGAAACCTATATTTGTGACTGTTACAAAAAATCCAGATTAAACTAACCAAAACTCTATTAAAACAGTGGCGTACGAGAACAACGACAAGAAAATGGAAAGTGTCTACAGCAAGCGGATCAGGGCTGGGAAGCGGAGAACTTACTTTTTCGATGTGAGGGCTACACGGGGTAACGATTATTATCTTACCATCACCGAAAGCAGGAAGCGTTTTAATGACAATGGCTATGACAGGCATAAGATCTTTCTTTACAAAGAAGATTTCAATAAGTTCATCAAAGCGCTTACTGAAGCCGTCGATTACGTGAAAACAGACCTGATGCCCGATTTTGATTTTGACGCCTTCAACCACGAGTACAACGACGAACCGGGAGAGAACGGTGAAGCGGGCGAAAATGGTTATGAGCCTGCACCTCCGGTAAGCGGCCAGCAGAGCACCGAACCGGTAACAATCGAAACACCTTCAACCAACCACACCCCGGATAACGAAGAAGTGGACAAATGGTAAGCTGTTAATAATAACTTGAAAAAGCTCCCGGAAGGGGGCTTTTTTACTGAAAAACAGCGGCCCCGGGGCAAAACAGGGGCTGAAACAGGTAAAAACTTCCTTAAATCGATTGAATATTAAGTGCAGGCGCTTACCTTTGCCGTCCGAAAAAACCGGAAAATTTTCCCACAAGGCCCAACAAGTGTCCCGCCGGTGCGGGGCCGCCAGCAGGGAGTAATCGAAAGATTATCAGCAATGCCAAAGGTAAAAACAAACTCCAGCGCCAAGAAGCGCTTCAAGGTGACCGGAACAGGAGAGATCACCTTCCAGAAAGCTTTTAAACGTCACATCTTAACCAAGAAATCAACCAAGCGCAAAAGAGCACTCCGCAAAGACGGCGTGGTGAACAGTGCCAACAAGGATTTCGTGATGCGTTTATTAAGATTGAAGTAAAACAACATTGATCAACCTCCTCCGGGAACAAAATAATCAGTTATGCCACGTTCAGTTAATGCCGTTGCTTCAAGGGCAAGAAGAAAAAGGATCCTGAAAGCAGCGAAAGGATTCTACGGAAAACGTAAAAACGTTTATACCGTAGCGAAAAATATTGTTGAAAAAGGACAGACCTACAGCTATGTTGGCCGTAAACTCAAGAAAAGGGAATACCGGCAGCTGTGGATCGCGCGTATCAACGCCGCCTGCCGTGAGCAGGGAATGACCTACAGCCAGTTCATCAACGCCTTGAGCGTAAAAGGTATCGACCTCAACCGCAAGGTGCTCGCCGATATCGCGATGAACGAACCCGAAAGCTTTAAGGCGCTCGTTGCCTCGGTAAAGTAATCAACGGATTGGTAAGTATAGAAAAGTCCCGCCTCGTGCGGGACTTTTTTTGCCGCGAAATATTTGTCCGGCGGATTATTTTCAAACATTTACTTTTGTTCCTCTTTACTAATCTCTTAAACTCCTGGTTCTTAAATGAACAACACCTACACCGGGCTGGTGAAACAGACCTTCCATTTTCCACAGGAAGGCTTCGAAGTGAGCGACGACGGTTACCTCCACTTCAACGGTTTGGATCTCAAGGCACTTATTGAAAAGTACGGCACGCCCATGAAGCTGACCTACCTGCCCAAGATAGGCATGCAGATCAACAAGGCGAAGAAGATGTTCGCTGCCGCGATGAAAAAGCACAAATACGAAGGCAAGTACTTTTATTGCTATTGTACCAAGAGCTCGCATTTTTCATTCGTGGTGGAAGAGGCGCTGAAACATGATATCCACCTGGAGACTTCGTACGCCTACGACATCGAGATCATCAACAAGCTCTACGAGAAGAGAAGAATCAATAAAGATATTTTTATTGTCTGCAACGGGTTTAAGCAACGCAGTTACACATCAAGGATCGCAAGGCTGATCAACTCCGGATTCAGGAATGTGATACCGGTGCTCGACAATAAAGCGGAGCTGCAGGCTTACCGCCGTTCGGTGAAACAGCCGTTCAAACTGGGTATCCGTGTAGCCGCGGAGGAAGAACCTACATTCCCTTTTTACACCTCCAGGCTGGGCATAAGGGCAAAGGATATACTGGAATTCTACGTAGACGAGATCGAAGGCTACGAAGACAAGTTCCAGCTGAAGATGCTTCATATCTTCCTGAACAAGGGTATCAAGGACGATATCTACTACTGGAGTGAGCTGAACAAGATCATCAACCTCTACTGCCAGCTGAAAAAGATCTGTCCTGAACTGGATTCGATCAACATCGGTGGCGGCTTCCCGATAAAACACTCGCTGGGCTTTGAATACGACTACCAGTTTATGATCAATGAGATCGTGGTCAACATCAAAAAAGCCTGTAAAAAAGCAAGGGTGCCGATGCCGAATATCTACACGGAATTCGGAAGCTTCACCGTCGGCGAGAGCATGGCACATATCTACAGCGTGATCGGTGAAAAGAACCAGAACGACCGCGAGAGCTGGTATATGATCGATTCTTCTTTCATCACCACGCTTCCGGATACCTGGGGAATAGGAGAGAAGTTCCTGATGCTGCCGATCAATAAATGGGATAACGATTACCAAAGGGTAGTATTGGGTGGAATCACTTGCGACAGCCACGACTACTACGATTCCGAAGAGCACATCAACGAAGTGTTCCTGCCGAAAACAAAGAACGTGCAGGCCGACGATCCCGATAACAAGGAGCCGCTATATGTGGGATTTTTTCACACCGGCGCTTACCAGGACCAGATCAGCGGTTACGGTGGAATCAAGCACTGCCTCATTCCTTCGCCAAAGCACATCATCGTGGAACACGATAAGAACGGCAAGCTGGTGGATTGGGTCTATGCCAAAGAACAGACTGCCCAGAGCATGTTGAAAATCCTGGGTTACGTGAAGTAAACCCGCGGCCTGTCATTCCTGCTCCATCTCGTTCACCAGCTTCTTCAGCTGGTCGAGATAGTTCCCGTACATTTTGCGGAGATACCACCTGGTAAATAAAAAGCTGAGCACGCCAAACGCGAGCATCGCTGCGGCCAGCCAGCCGAACACATCCCACCGCGCCTGCTTCACCACACCGGATGCGTCCTGATTGGCCAGCCACCAGGCCGCGACAAAGCTTACCGGCAATAAGGCAATTCCCAGCCAGAGATAGATCCGCTGGTAAAGGCTGATGGTTACAACAAGTTGTTCGATATACTGTTTCACCGGCACACCGGCGTCGGCCCGCTGCAGGAGCCTGATCAGAAATGCGGCAAACACCAGCGATACGATACCGGCGCCCATAAAGAAATAACGGTAAGCAGGGTTTCGGGCAATAAACAGGATCACCACAGACACCGCAGTAAAAGCAAGTGTGAATGCCAGCTCTACGCGCAGGCTCTGCCTGAGTTTACGGATCAGCGAAGCCGTACGATTGCGCAGGATTGCTGTAATATCCGATGCGGAACGTTGTTCAACACCGCTCACCTGCTTCTTCAATTCTTCTTTAAAAGCGTCCAGTTCCATGAACTCAGTTTGTGGGGTGATAATGTTTTTCAATCTCCTGTTTCAGCCGCGTCCTGATGCGATTCATCTTCGCGCCAACATTCGTTACCGTTATACCCAGCATGGCCGCCATTTCCTTATAACTGTAATCCTCCAGGTAGAGCATCACCAGCGCTTTGTCGATCTTCGACAGGCCGGAGATGGCGCGGTACATGGCCTGCACCTGTTCTTCAACAGGGTTCGGTTCGCCCGTATCATCCGGGATCTGGTGCGTATATGCCGTTATCTTTTTCTTCTCTTTACGGAAAAACGTGATCGCGGTGTTGAGGGCAACGCGGTAAAGCCAGGTGGAGAACCGGGCATCTCCCCGGAAATGCCTGAACGTTTTCCAGGCCTGCAGCGTGATCTCCTGGAACAGGTCTTCCCGGTCGTGCGGATCATCCATATATACATGGCAGATCTTATGGATGATGTTCTGGTGCCGGTTCAGCAGATCGACGAATTCCTTTTCCGGGACCATTTCAATATCGTACGGCAGTAACGGAATACCCCTCTTTGCGCAGCAGTGAAATAACGCCGTCTGTACCACCCAGGTGACCGGCGCCCACGGCGAAGAACGTGGGTTGTACCTTCATCGCTTCCCGCATCACGTGTATCCAGTTCCTGTTCCTTTTGCGGAGCATGACTTCTTCATATTCGCCAAAGTCCTCGTCGGTCGAGGTCATGTGGTTCATCTCTTCAATATCCTGTTTCTGGTAGACCTCCATCATTTTTGAAAAAGAAGCCTTTGTACTGTCCAGGTTATACATCGTTTTCATGAACATCTCTGCCTGCACCGAATAAGGGATCGAATCCAGCACGCTGATCTGGTCTTCCACCTTCTCCAGCCCCAGTACTTCCATCTGCTTCTCGCCGGCCATCTGCATAAATCGTGTTTCCCAGCCTTCCGGGTTGCATCCCAGCAGCGACGGATATACCATGCTCATCAGCATGATCGGTTTGGCGCGGCTCAGGAGGCTGAGCGACATGCGGGTGGTGGCTTCAAAAATGGCCGC
>DASVBM010000214.1:0-6666 GCA_036375835.1 Chitinophagaceae bacterium
TGACAGTGTAGCTCAGTTCATAAGACCAGGTGAGTTGTGGCAGGAGTTCCGGCTTCCCGGTAGCGTATGTGGTGGCGTCTATCAGGAAGAGAAATGGATTGAGCTGAAAATAACCCGGCCTGTCGATCCGGCGGCTTACCGATACACCGACCGTTTGCTGATCCTTTATCTTATAATTGAAAAATGCACTGGGAAAGAACTGCAGGTAGCTGGAATCCCAGCGTTGATCTTTCTGCAACTGGTGTGTGTTTATTTTTGTCTGCTCTGCGCGAAGTCCGATCTGAAAGCTGAACTTCTTCACTTCCCTGCTGTAATTCAGGTAAGCGGCATGGTTGTACTCATCATAAAAGAAGCGATTGGTTTTGGTGGTATCGATCTTCCTTTCAGATGGCAGTACGTTGAAGAACTTCGCGTCGTTATCGGAACTTACATAGCTTGTTTTAAAGCCGATCTCAAATTTTCCGACCTTCTCAGTGGAATTGCTGTAGTCTGCTTTTGCAGTCTTCAGGGTCAGCTTTCCGTCCTGGTCGCCATCGAGAACATCGGAGCTTTTAGGAGTACCATCCACCTCGTAAAACCCGGTGGCGGTAGTGGAAAGTGAGCTGTTGTTGAAAACACCGTAGTCGAGGTCCGCAGTCAGTTCCTCGCCTGCGCGGAATGTATGTTTGAAGTTGATGTTGGCCACCGCGTTACCGGAATGATCATTGTTGATTGCCGAGGTATTGAACCGGTAATAGGGAGCGCCGTTCTTATCATTCACAACAGAATGGTTGCTGTTATCACGGCGAAAGTGATTGAAATTGGAATTCACCACGAATCCCAACAAGGTCTTTTTTGAAGCGAAGAAATCAGCGCCCAGCCGTGCCGAATGAAACGACACCGGCATTTTTGCGTAATTATCTTTATCGTCGGAGCCGTTGAATACACCTTCTTTGTAGAAGTTACGATTCAGCACCAGGTGGTTCAGATTAACCCGGTAGGCATAATTATAATTGCCGAAGAGATTTACCCATTTATTCCTGTAGTTCATTGTAAAACCGGCGTTCGCTTTCGGATACACCCCCTGGCTGTACCCGGCGGTAATAGTCCCGTTCATACCGAGTCGCTGGTCTTTTTTCATACGGATATCTATAATGCCCGAATTTCCGGATGCGTCGTATTTAGCCGACGGATTCGTGATGATTTCTATCCTGTCGATCGCGTTACTCGGAAGCCCGCGCAGATAATTAGCCAGGTCTGCGCCTGTCATCGGTGATGGTTTGCCGTCGATCATGATGATCACTCCTGCTTTTCCGCGAAGGCTGATCACGTCGTTCTGATCGAGCGTCACGCCGGGCGAACGCTCCAGCACATCGAGTGCAGCACTTCCGGCATTCACAATACTATTGTCAACATTAACTACGATGCGGTCGGTGAGTTTCTGGATAAAGGGCTTTCTCGCGGTTACGGTAACATTATTCAGGTTCGTGCTGGTGGATGGTGTCATTGCAACGCCCGCCATCTCGACTACGGGTTCATTTCCGCTGACTTTAAATACCGTGGTCCATTGATCCATATAATTGAGCATCACAATACGCAACCGGTAACTGCCGGGCTTCACGCCGGTGATTTCCGCGCGGCCGTTTTTGTCAGCAATAGCCGTTTTCGCAAGCGCGGAATCGGTATCCCTTCTCAGTTCCACGGTGGCATTTTCCAGGGGTTGTTGTCTTTCGTTTAATACCGATACGGAAACTGATCCCTGTGTTGACTGCGCGAACACTGACAAAGGCAGGGACGCAAGAATCAACAAGATTATTTTCTTCATGTTGTGCCAGGTTTTAAAGCAAACCAAATCAAATCCCTGCTGCCCCCGACCGTTTACTCTTTATACCCGGGTTTTGCGTCTATAAGCGGATATAAACGAAGGCTATCGTAAATACAGCTTGTCGGTTTTTTACACGATGTTGTTAAAGATGCAGCGGTTTCCTTACACCGGGGGTCAGAGAAGCTGATATTCTGTTTCTTTGCTCCTCAGAAAAAATGAACATGAAGAATACACTGATACTTTTGGCTTGCGCTGTTCTCGTTTTATCTGCCTGTAAAAAGGAGAAAACACCTGCGCCCGCGGTGAACTACTCGGGCACTTACAAAGGCGAGGTAAAGATGTTTGAGAATGGAGTGCTCAGCAGTACCACTGCCGACTATTCCATGCAATTTACCCATGATCCGGAAACACGTGTTGCGATCATTACCAATAACGTGTTTGCAGCGAATACCGGGTCCATTGAAGGAATCACCTTTACCCTGGTGAAAAAAGTGATCGCCAGTTCACCCACTTACAATACCGAGCAAACCGGCACCGCGGCTTTCACTGCCACGAATGTCACCATTAATTTCAGGGAGCAGCAGGTGGATCTGAGTAATGGCGCGGTTTTGAATACAAAAACCTGGACAGGAACGCTGACAAAACAATAGCATTAAACGTATGAGCCAGGCATTCGTAAAGGAAGGAGATGAACAGTGGTTGCATGAAGTTTCACCAACTTTGCCTGCACTGATCCTGCATCTTACGCGGGAGAACAACGGAATCAGGGTGTACGAGCAACGCCAGTACACTGATACAAAGACCGGCAAACAGGTTCATGTGATGAGCAACGGGCTCTCGTATTCAAAGGACCGGGACGGCCGTTGGGAGATCGTGGGTTAAAATCAGTTTTTCCGTTTGCTTTGAACAACTATATTTGCATCCCGCATGAAACGCTGGATGGGGTTCCGGTGATTTAATCACCTGGATATCAGCATCCGCGAGCAGCCCAGGTGTTGAAATTGGTAGACAAGCCACTTTGAGGTGGTGGTGTTCGAAAGGACGTGCTGGTTCGAATCCAGTCCTGGGCACAAGCGCCCCCGGCAACAGCCGGGGGCGCTTTTTATTTGGCAGCGAACCAAGCGCCAAAGCGCTTGAGTGAGCGGACAAATAAAAAGCGCAGCGACGCGACTGAGCGGCGCCGAGGCGCTTGGGTACGCCCCTCGCAGGACATATCGGATCAGCGCAGCTAATCCAGTTTACATCGGCAGCGAACCAAGCGCCGGAGCGCTTGAGTGAGCGGACAAATAAAAAGCGCAGCGACGCGACTAAGCGGCGCCGAGGCGCTTGGGTACGCCCTCGCAGGACATAGCGGATCAGCGCAGCTAATCCAGTTTACATGACGGATACATCGGCAGCGAACCAGGCGCCAGAGCGCTTGAGTGAGCTAGCGGATCCGCGGGCTAACTACAGCGTTTCGCTGTTTAACCACGGTTTAAATGGCATCCGGAATCTCAGGCTCCACCAGCATCTTCAGTTTCTCCAGTGATTCCTGCCAACCCAGGTAGCACATCTCCACCGGTATGGCGGCAGGAATGTTCTCCTGGGTGATACTGATTTCCGTGCCCACAGAAACCTTCCGCAGGGTTACCGCTGTAATCATCTCGCCGGGCAGCGAAGGGTCATCGAACTGGTCTATGTATTTTAAATAGGCGCCCGGTTTTACCTCCAGGTATTTTCCACCAAAGGAATGTCCTTTCCCGCTTGAAAAGTTATGGAACGACATCCTGAAACTACCACCTTCGGCTACGTTCATTTCATGTACGGTGCATAAGAAGCCATACGGAGGTATCCATGAAGCGATAGCAGTGGCCTCGGTAAACGCGCGGAAAACTTTTTCCGGGCTGGCCTTTAATACCCGGTGAAGGGAAACATTGTTGGATGACATAATCTCAAAATTTTATTCCTACTCATCTGGCTTTTCGGCTTCGCCCGTTTTTGAAGTGGTAGCTGCTCCACCGTGATTGTCTGCCATACAAAGATCAATTGATTCACCGAGACCTTTGGGGTGAGAATACGGCATTATCAGGGGCCTGCTGCGACATCCGGCAGCAGAAGATAACCATCAGCCGATGAAGCCTTAACTGGAAAGAAAAAGCATAAAAAAAGCAACCTCGCGGTTGCATTTGAAACGTGAATTCGCGCAAGTGATTCCACATTTTACATGCCGATCCCGAAAGTCTGCTGGATCCATCCCGTTGCGAAACCGACCACCACCAGTATAACCAGCACCAGCAGTATGATCCAGAAAATTGTGGAAGCAGAAGACCTGCGCTTCACGTATTTCTTGTGTTCAACAGTGGCCTTTCCCAGTTCTGCGTCTGTCAGCAGCCGTGTTTTGATAAGCATTCCGGCGTGCCGGGAAGTAAACCCATCCACCTGAGCCTGGTTATAAACGATCTGCTCGGCAACGAATAATTCCTGGCCCCCCTTTGTATTATATGCCTGCACGGCGATAGGAAACTGGTTCTCTTTGACCTTCATATCAATACATATTTGGATTTAAAGCAGCAATTTTTCTGCCACTCGGTTAAGTCAATGCAGGAAGCAACAAAAAAGACCGCCGGCTGGGGGCCGGCGGCAAATTGTATGGTTGGACGTTGTATTCAGTTCCGGCAATCAGGATTTCCCATTCTTTCTACGTTCCAACTCCATCCTGATCAGCGAAAGTTCTTTTCCGGAAGCACCGCTTACGCTGGAATTTTCCTGTGCCCTGCGCATGAGATAAGGTATCACGTCCTTCATCGGGCCAAAAGGCAGATACTTGCTCACGTTAAATCCCTCTTTCGCAAGATTGAAAGTGATATGATCACTCATACCGTAAAGCTGGGAAAAATGCACATGGGGGTGATTATGGGGAATTCCTTTATCCTGCATCAGCTGGGCGCCCAGGAAATTACTGTTCTCGTTGTGCGAGCCGAGGCAGAGTGCAATCTCTTCCACGTTTTCTATACAGTAGCGAACGGCGGCGTCGTAATCGCGGTCGGTGGCCTCTTTGTCGGGCTGGATCGGTGAAGGATAACCATGTTCCAGCGCCCGAGCCCTTTCCCTTTCCATGTATGCCCCGCGTACCAGTTTCTCACCAAGGATGAATCCCTGCTCCCGGGCGATGCGGTGTGAAAGCTTCAGAAACTCCAGTCCGCGTGTGCAGTATAGCTGGATCGTGTTGTATACCACCGCGCGTTCCCGGTTAAACTCCTGCATCATTTCCATGGCAAGACGGTCAATCGGATCCTGTATCCAGGTTTCTTCCGCATCCAGCATCACCCCTATTTTATGTTTGCGCGCAACTTCGCAGATCCGGCGCATCCTGTCTTTAACCCGGTTCCATTCTTCCATCTCCACCTCGTTATCATGAATGCCGCTGCGGAGCCTCGGAGACTCATGCAGCGATTGCAGCAAACCGAAGCGTGCCATGCCGGTGAGTTTGATACTGATGTAGGGAATATTCTGCTGGGTGGCGGCGTACTGGATATTTTTAATGAATTGCTGGCAGGCGTGTTCGAAATCCGCTTCGCTTTCCTTTCCCTCCACGCCATAGTCCAGAATAACCTGCACATTGAACCGGTTCAGCATTTCTGCCACTCCTTTGGTTTCTTCAAGCGTTTCACCGCCCACAAACTGGCGGAAGATCGTGTTACGGATCAATTTATCAACTACAGGGAGTTTGCCCCTCACTACCAGCGGTGTTACGCGGGTACCGATCTTCACCAGCCAGGACTGTCCCATACTGTTGAAAAGCATCTTTGCTTTCTTCAGTTCTTTGTCGCTTTTATATGCAAACGCGTTTTCTGTGTTGTTAAAGGATAGGTTCATCGTGGAAATCTTTATTATAAAACAATCGTTTGCTGCGAATATCGGCAGAAATGACCATCGAAAAAACAGACATTCGTCATGTACGGCAACTTATATCTTTGCATCAAACCAGGTAAATGGAGGCTAAAAAAGCAAGTGCCAGTTTTACGGTGATGAACGAGATCGTTCTGCCGAACGACACCAACATTTTCGGTAACCTGATGGGAGGCCGGCTGATGTACTGGATGGATATCGCAGCGGCTATCGCTGCCGGCAAACACTGTAACGCACCGGTAATGACCGCATCGGTGGACAACATCAGCTTCAAAACGCCTATTAAACTGGGAAATGTTGTCCATATCGAGGCGCAGGTGACCCGGGCTTTCAATACATCGATGGAGATTTACCTGAAAGTCTGGGGCGAAGATCCGCTGCACCAGTACCGTTATGAAAGCAATGAAGCGTATTTCACTTTCGTTGCACTCGATCCCAACGGCAAGCCGCGTTCTGTTCCACCCGCAATACCGGAAACGGAATCTGAAACCAGATTGTATGATGGTGCGCTACGGCGCAGGCAACTGCGTCTGATCCTCGCCGGTAAGATGAAACCCGACGACGCCAGTGAACTGAAGGCGCTTTTTGTTAAAGAATAAAAACGCGGGAAAGGCGCGGAAACAGCCAACCCAGAAAAAACGCCTGCTATCCTGCGTTCCGAGGTAGGCTGGCGACTGCTGCGATGGAACATTGAGAACCTGTCAAATACCTGCCGGTCAGTTTTACAGGAACTGTTTACTTATCAATAGCGTTCATCAAATGATGCTTTCCTTTTAGCATGAAACGCTTGCTTTGCTCAATCGCGTCCATTACCTGCTCAAGGATCAGCTCAGCAGGGCTTGTATAATCGATCGTCATGGGTTCTTTAAACCGCACAGAGAGCAGGGAGCCGGTTTTCTTGAACTTCAATCCTTTCTTATTGAACGCGCGCCAGAAGCCGTTGATGACAACCGGCACCACTACCGGCTGTGCAT
>DASVBM010000297.1:0-2830 GCA_036375835.1 Chitinophagaceae bacterium
TGCGAAAGAAAGCTGGGCGGCTATGAACTGGGAAACACGCGCGAATATCTTTTTACGCGCTGCCGACCTGATTTCCACGAAGTACCGTATGCACATGAATGCCACCACCATGCTGGGGCAAAGCAAGAATGCCTTCCAGGCAGAGATCGATTCCGCGTGTGAGCTCATCGATTTCCTCCGGTTCAACGTTCATTTCCTGAGCGAGATATACCGTCAGCAACCCATCAGCGGTCCCGGTATGCACAACCGTATGGAGTGGCGCCCACTGGAAGGATTTGTACTGGCGGTTACGCCATTCAATTTCACAGCTATTGGCGGCAACCTTCCCACATCCGCTGCAATGTGCGGCAACGTGGTGATCTGGAAATGCGCCAACACCCAGGTATACTCCGCGCAGATGTTCCTGCGCATCCTGAAAGAGGCGGGACTGCCCGATGGCGTGATCAACCTGATCTATGTAGACGGTCCTACGATCGGCAGAGTGTGCATGGGGCACCGGGAGTTTGCCGGAGTGCATTTCACCGGTTCAACAGGGGTGTTCAATAACATGTGGAAGACGATCGGCGAGAACGTGGCGAAATACCGCTCTTACCCACGGATCGTAGGGGAGACCGGCGGCAAGGACTTTGTCCTGGCACACAAGAGCGCAGATCCCGATGTGCTGGTAACCGCGTTGTTACGGGGTGCTTTTGAATACCAGGGACAGAAATGTTCCGCTGCGTCGCGCGCATATATCCCTTCGAATATTGCAGAAGAAGTGAAAAAGAAACTCATCGCAGGGGTGAAGAGCTTTAAGATGGGCAGTGTGGAAGACTTCGGCAATTTCATCAACGCGGTGATCGACGAAAAATCATTCGACAATATCAAATCTTACATAGACAACGCGAAAAAGGATCCTAAGGCGGAAATCTGGGTAGGAGGCAAGTGCGACAAGAAAGAAGGTTATTTTGTGCAGCCTACCGTGATAGAAGCAAAGAACCCGAAGTATGTTTCCATGTGCGAGGAGATTTTCGGGCCGGTGCTCACCGTGTATGTATACCCCGCCAATAACTTTGAGAAAGCGCTGGAGCTGGTAGATACCACTTCACCATATGCGCTCACCGGCGCAGTGATCGCGCAGGATCGTGCAGCAGTGGAGCTGGCAACGGAAAAGCTCCGCCACGCAGCAGGTAATTTCTACATCAACGATAAACCCACCGGTGCGGTGGTTGGACAGCAGCCTTTCGGCGGTGCCCGCGCAAGTGGGACGAACGACAAGGCCGGCAGCATGATCAACCTCTACCGCTGGCTGAGTGCCCGGACCATCAAAGAAACATTCAATCCGCCGACTGATTTCAGGTACCCGTTTTTGTACCAGGGCGAAAGTGAGGGGGAATAGCCTTAGTCGGCAGGCTGCAGCCAGCAGGCGGGAGTTGGCCCCGTGAACGGGTAAATGGTGATGGTTTGGAAGAGTCAGCCGGAGTCAGCTATGGGTCAGCCCGGTCAGCGGGCCAGTTAACGGCTGGTAGTCAGTGGCTACCATTTGCGCAATCAGTGCGGTCATCCTCATCAGCGGTAGTGCCGGGCATCCCAAAAGTCCGTGGAGTCCCGGGGTGTGCAACAAGGCTATTATTGCGGTATTCCAGGGGTACCTGAGCCACCCTGCCGGCAAGGGCCGGGCAGCCGCCGGGGAGGGTCCATTTTACTACCAGGGTATGATCTCCTTCGCATCTCCTTCGTATCTCCTTCGGATCTCCTTCGGATCTCCTTCGCATCTCCTTCGCATCTCCTTCGGATCTCGTTCGCATCTCGTTCGCTAAATACAGCGAACGAGATGCGAACGAGGTGCATCCCAGATACGAGCCAGTAGGGAACATGAACGCCGGATAACCCCTGCCTGGTACCTGCATAGTTATAGAGAAGTGTTTACGAAATCCAGCAGGCAGGGCGGCCGGATGGGTGCACCGGCGGTGGAACGGTAAGTTTAAACCCGGATTGGCCACATATCCTCCATCCATCCTCCATCGCTCACCCCGGAATCCGCGGACAAACACTGGACGAGCAATGGAGGGATTGTGGCAGAGGGTAGGCGGGGGACTGCCCGGTTGTCCTCCACCCGGTACTGTTTTCTGCTCACTCTCCCGCCAGCCAGTATATCAGCAAGCACAGCAACAGGCCCGCCACCAAGGCGAATACTATTTTGTAACGCTGCCACCGGTTCTCATTGCGGTGGCTGATCAGCAAAGCCTGCATCTTTTTCTGTGTGGCTTCATCCGCCAGCGGGTAGAGCTGCTGGTAAACGGGGAGATACTGTTGCGGGCTGAGCGGGCGGGCGGTCTCGATGATGGTTTCAATAAACCGCTGCACCAGTTCCTGCTCAGGGGTTGTTTTCAGCAGCCCGGTATTTTTCTCCGAGAGCAGCTCGGTAATCTCAAACTCCAGCCGGTCCAGGTCCATCCGGTGCGGGTCGCGCCTTCCGGTATTTTCCTTCAGCTGACGCGCTTTCTGCAGAAGTTGCAGGGGCGTGAGATTTTGCTGCCGGCGATAGCTGAAATTGTCGAAACGGAGGTCGTATTCCCGTCTTCGGGAGGGGTCTGACAATACCTCGTAGGCTTCTTTTACCTCCGCGAATCTTGCTTTCAGTAGTTCGTTATCCGTTTTGTCGGGGTGGTACTGCATAGCCAGTCGCCGGTAAGCTTTTTTTACTTCCGCCAGCGTGGCGTTGAAATCAAGGTCGAGTATCTGGTAGTAGTTTTTCAGCAGGCAAATGTAATCATCCGCGTGTTTTGCCGAATATCATGTTGCGGGCTGATAAGCATCAGGGAATCCGGCCCCTGCGAAGTGGAATTTC
>DASVBM010000178.1:0-3735 GCA_036375835.1 Chitinophagaceae bacterium
TTTTTGGGGTAGGTTTTAACCTGAAACCAAAAACATGGCGACTGAAGTTCTTTACAGGTACATCCCAGCAGGGAGTTGATTACGCGGCCCTTCCCCTGCCCGGTGTTACCGGTGCTTATAAGCGCAATCACTGGATGTTCCAGTTAGGGAAGGAAGAGGAAGGCAAATATAATTTTGCATTGAATTTTTCAAAAGGCAAGGATAAAATCAGTTCGGTTAATTCGCCGCCGCTGACCGTTCAACCGCAGGAAGGTCTCGCCGCAAGCCTGGTAGCGGAAGTGTATTGGAACAAAGGGTGGTATTTGAAGACAGAGGCCGCGCAATCATATTTCACCAGGGACCTGACGCAGCCCTACGCTGCTAACCTGGATAATTCTTTTAAACCTTTTATCACAGGAAGGACCTCAACGGGAAAAGACTGGGCAGGCAATGCGTCTGTTGGAAAGAAGTCCGACAACTTCGATATATCCTATACCACCCGGTACATTGGTGCGGGTTTTCAAACCACGGGTTATCCTTACCTGCAACCCGACAGGTGGGAGAACACGGTCAATACAAGGTTCAATGCCTGGAAAAATAAAATGAACGTGGTGGCCAGCGTGGGGCAGCGGACTAACAACCTGAGCAATACCGCTTTAACCGCAAAACAATTTCTTGCCAGTCTCAACTGGTTTATCCAATTCACAGACCGGTTTAATACTAATATCTCTTACAACAATTTCGGCTTTACCGCAGCCAGCGGAACGAACCCCTATGGTTTAAAGAATGTGAGCAACGATATAGGCATGATGGCAAGTTATAACTGGAGTAATACCAATCGGATGAACATGATTAGTATTAACTACAGTTACAGTAAGTACGATGAACGCGATGTTATTACGGGTATTACCAGTTCTAACAACACGCATACGGTGCTGCTGAGTTACGTGCCGACTTATTTACACTCCTCGTTCGCCCCGGATTTCAGTGTGCTGTATTTCAACAACGCGATGGCGGTGGCCAAAACCTCGATCGTAACCCTGAGTTCGGGATTCTCAACGGAAGCGCTGAAGAAGAAGGCGGCGTTACGGGCGCAGCTGCAGTACACGATTGGCAAGACCGGCCATTATTCCTCGAATAAAAACCTGCTGGCATCGGTGAACATGGATTATAAGCTTTCGAAAAAGCTGGCATGGAATGTTTTCCTGGGAGCCAACCATTTCAAGTATGGAAACGAACTGGCTCCACCCGCCATGCTCGACGGCGCCAACTACTTTGAAACAAATTATCGTACCGGCTTTTTATATAAATTCTGACATGATGAAATTAATTGCTACGATTGCGGTGTTCATTTTATCCACCACGGCGTTCTCACAGATCACCACCTCTCTATCGGTGAACCAGCCTTCGTCGACACTAAGCGAATGGGCCGGCAACAATTCAACTATCGTTTACGTGGCGGACAAGGCACCTGCTGCGGGTGGTACCCAGCAGGTCATTATCAAATCGGAGATTCGCACCGCTGACGGAACGCCGGTTGCGGTCAACGACCTGGGTAAAGCGCAGGTGTATGCACTCAGTGCCGGCACGCGTATCTTCTATGCAAAGGATGTGGTTCCGGTTGAGAATATGCAATTCTCCGGTCATTATAAAACCACGCTGGAAAAGACAGGGCAACTGCCTTCGGGCAGCTACCAGTTGACTGTTCAGCTGGTGGAACCGGGTACGTTCATGCCTTTAACTCCAGTACTGACGCGAATCTTTAACCTGGCGACGCCGCAACTGCCTTACCTTATTACTCCCCTTAATAACGACTCGCTTAATTCCCGGAAAGCGGAGACATCGATCATTTTCCGCTGGACACCCCTCGTACCACGGACACAGGAGCTGCCCTATTATCGCATCCAGGTATTCGAGATATTGCCGTACCAGCAGCCGATGCAGGCTTTGCGGGGTAACCAGCCCCTGCTGGACCAAACACTGAGAGGACAAACGCAGTATGTGTGGAGACCGCAGTTGTCATTTTCCACGGACAGTACGAGCAAAAGATTCATCTGGACAGTTCAAACGCTGGATGCTGCCGGCCAGCCTTTCATACGAACAGCTGGTAATGGAGAAAGCCGCAGTGCGCCTTTTGTGTTTATGGTGGCGCGGGGCGGTGTTCGTTGATCGGTGATAGATGTTCGTTGCCTTCGCAGGGTGTGTTGAAATTAAAGGAAACAACCATGTGCCCTGAAAAAGTCATACCTGACGAAGGTCATAAAAAACCTTCCTCCATCGGGATAGCTTTAGCTCAACTTCCCGCACTACGGGTTAAACCAATAACCGGATTATTTTCACTTAACAGCCCACTGTTCGGCCTTATGAAAAATCAAACCGTGTTTTATTTACTTTTAGCGGTAGTATTTACCGTGGTAATTTTTCTTTAGATCGCCACAGGAAAAGACGGTTTTATGAAAAGGGATTGCAGGGATTGTGATCCCTTTTCCATAGTGGATTCGTCAATGTGTACCGGCGGTGGCCGAGAACCGCAGCTCCGCTTGTATCACTCAGAACCTCGCGCAATTTTCTCCATGATATGGTGGCTATCGCCTAACTTACAAAGGGCATCGCAATGTTGCCTGAGCTCCGAAAAAAGAATGTATTTAATTGTAATGTTGTTTTGCCTGATACAGGGCCTTGATAACTGCGCCACAACGTCTTTTTCTCTCTTATCCGGCACAATAAGGTAAAACACTTCATCTCCATCGGCTATACTGAAACTGAGATCCGCCAGTCTCAGGATGCCGGAATAGATACTCGTGCTCTTCTCAACCTCGAAGGCGGCAATTACGTTATTCGTTCCCTTCTCAAACCACAACACATCAATCAGTTTAACAGTGTTCAGTGTTTCCCTGTCAACATTAAATTCCGGGAAAGAAGAGAGACTCATAAACGAAAAACTGTTTCCGGAGTAGCTTTTTGACCGGTCATTAGATGCAGCGATAACATCATAGCCTAATGCATTGCCTATCTTTAAAAGGTGGAACTGCATCTCTGTATGCAGATTTTCTTCTTCGCTTTCAGCCTTCACTGCCTCGCGCCGTTTCTCCACCAGCCTTTCAAACTTTGCACGTTCAGACTCCGATAAATATTCGTCCCCGCCCAGGAGCAGTTTCTGGGTACCGACTTCGAATAATAATCCGGCTATAGCACCCAGGTCTGACGACAACTCACCCCGATGCTGGTTGTTGGTTTCAACCAGCACTTCCCTAAGCCTGAGATATTCCGTCCAGCTTCCCAGCTTTTTCTTGTCTTTAAAAAGGTGGTTAAACCCGTTAATGATTGCCGTATTAAAAGGCAGGATAATAGTTGGGTGCAAAAAGTACAGGATACTTGCTACAGCCGGGCCCAGCCCTTTTATTTTGAGCTCGTCTAATTTGATGATTTCCTTTAGTATCTGCTCCTCTGCTTTGGCATTTATGCAATGTCCGAGAAACTGTCCAAACGCAAGCTTGTTATTTTCATTTTCGTAAATATCCGGAATGCGCAGCTTGGGCTTCCAGTAGAAAGGATGCGCGGCGCCTTCAAATACCTGCTTTTGCTCGGTGATACAGGTAAGAACGAATTCCAGCGATGAACCCTTAAAGTCATTCGGAAAACGGCCGGTACGAATATCGTCTATCACCTGCATTACGCCCCTGCGAATCGACCGGAACGCTTTCAACCTTTCTTCATTATTGATAAACCAGGTGTTGTATACCGACTCCTTATCCG
>DASVBM010000381.1:0-2680 GCA_036375835.1 Chitinophagaceae bacterium
CGGAACACGAAGGCCGAACAACAAACCGAAGTGATCTATGAAGAACTGGATAAGAGGAAATAAACTGTATATCATTGGTGCCTTTACGGGAGCTCTGGCCGGCTTTCTTTACTGGAAATACGTTGGCTGCCTCACTGGCACCTGCGCCATCACTTCAAAACCGCTCAACAGCACCCTGTATTTCGCTTTCCTGGGAGCCTTGCTTTTCGGGGTGTTTAAAAAACAACCGCCAAAAACGCTCAACAAACAAGAAGAACCACCGGAAATTCGTTTAGATACTGAAAAATAACACTATGAAATTTAACCTGTTCCTGCTTTTATCTGCGTCCTTGTCTTTATCTGCCGCAGCCTGCGATAACCACCGTACCGGCGCAACATCTTCAGATTCATCTGCGGCTGTACAACCTGCTGCACCAACCACAGGCAATTCCAGCCTGCCTTCATTTGTAGTCGTTGACGCGGAAGGCAAACAGATACAGTTACAATCGCTGAAAGGCAAAAAAATATTCCTGAACATCTGGGCAACCTGGTGCGGACCCTGCAGAAGAGAGATGCCTTCTATCAACAACCTCTACAAATCCGTAGATACCAGCAAGGTCGCCTTCGTCATGTTGTCTGTTGACGATAAATTCGAAAAAGCAAAACAATATGTTCAGCGCGAGAAGTTCAGCCTGCCGGTATATTACCCGGGCGAAAACCTTCCGGCGCTCTTCAATGTTGAAGGAATCCCCGCAACCTTCATTTTTGACGGGAACGGACGGCTGTTGAAGCAGATCATTGGTTCGGAAAACTACGACACCGATGAGTTCAGGAAATTACTTCAATAAACAACAAACCACGGCTATCCGGTTCTGACTATAAACATCCCCGGCGAAAGCCGTTGATCGGGGTTGCCTGCGGTTAATTTCCGCAACAACTTCCCCGTCCGCATCGTTGGTTTTGTTTTTTATTTCTGTTTGCCATCAGCTGCTCAAACGATTGCCTGTCCAGGATTACAGGGGTGTATACGATTCCCTGTTGCTTCATATTGCGAACAAAAGCACGTAAGTGGTTCTGTGAAGCCTGGAGCAACATCCGGTAGGTGCGCTTTAGTTCGGCCTGCGTGGTTCCGGCAATCTCCTTCTTCAGGAACAGGATATCCGATTCTTCAATCGCTGCGCCTGCTTTCAAAGCATCGACAAGGCTCTTTTCACCCGATGTTTTAAATTCATTGTATCGCTTATTCACTTCCTTATCCGCGAATACCCCTTCTGTTTCAACGGAAAGCTCGTTTTCCATGTTGTACGTTATGGCCAGGTCTTTTACGTGCTGCATATGCATGGTTTCCGAAGCGGAAATATTGGAAAATACCGGTGCCTCCCATTTTGCCGCGAACAGCTTGTAAAGTTCATGAGACATTTTTTCTTCCTGCCATTTCTTCAGCACGCTTTGCTTTTCACTGGAAGTAAGAGTTTGCGCGAACAGTGCTGAAGCTGCGCAAACCATCAGCAGCATGATAAACATTTTTTTCATATCCGGAATTTTCAGGTGTATCAGTTCAATTCAAATTCTACCGGCTTCAGCGGCTTCATGCAAAAGAACCAGTCTTTGCAGTATACGTCCTTATCGGATCCACTCATCCTTTCTTTTGCCACGCCGCAACTGTCGGCCGTCGGTACAATCACGTCTTCACCTGGTTGCCAGTCTGCAGGCAATGCAACCGCATATTTATCTGCTGTCTGTAATCCGATCAGTACCCGCTTCAGTTCCCTGAAATTCCTTCCGAGGGTAAGCGGGTAATAGATGATTGCACGGATCGTAGCCGCAGGGTCGATGAAGAATACCGCCCTCACCGCCTTGGTGGCTGATTCGTTTGGCTGTATCATACCGTATTTCCGCGCGATCTCCATAGTGATATCTTCCAGCAACGGAAAACTGACTTCAACTTCCTTCATATCACGGAATTCGATCTTTTCTTTGATGGTGCGCAGCCAGGCGATATGACTGAACAGGCCGTCCACGCTCAATCCGATCAATGCGCAGTTCAGGCGTTTGAATTCGTTCTCCATTTTGGCGAAGGTCATGAACTCCGAAGTGCATACCGGCGTGAAGTCAGCCGGGTGACTGAACAGTATCGTCCATTTTCCATTATAATCCTCGGGGAATTTGATCTTGCCTTGTGTGCTGTTGGCAATGAACGAAGGCGCCTTATCACCGATCCTCGGCATGGTGTGGGCACTGGTGCTTTCTGACAGAACTGCTGTTGACATATGAATGATTTTTCAGGTGATCAATCGGTCTCCGGCAGGACGGTGGAATGCGTTTTACGAGAGCATATAAAGTTCGGCATCACGGCGGCAGCCTGCTATGATATTTGTCATCAGTCCTGATTGCTTTTCGCACCGCGGACACGACTGCTGTATCATCGTCGAAGGTCCAGTCCAGCGCCTTATAGGTTGTGGTATTGTCGGTGGCTGCGTGGTAAAACACCACCGCTTTCACCAGCGTAAAATCTTTTTGAAGCGACTGCAACGCATCCCTGAACCAGGCAGCGCGGTCACCCCCCACTGCCAGCGACCCAAATTCAGTGAGCATCATCGGCTTTTGATGCGTCTTCAGCGAGTCATAACATCTTCCAAACACCTCTTTGAAACTCCACCACTGGCTCCAGGCAGCCACCGTTCCGTAATTCAGTGTAGTA
>DASVBM010000435.1:0-4949 GCA_036375835.1 Chitinophagaceae bacterium
ATTTCAATACTTCAGACCCGGGTAATTTCGACAAGGAGCTTACCGCTGATTACAAATTTGCGTTCCGTAATGCCGTTTCGAATTTCGGGAAGGAATACTATGTTGACATGGATTTCCGGAAGGAGTACAGCAGCTTCACATTCGATACCGCAGAGCGTGACCACGATTACTGGTTTAATTACAAGCAGAATATTCAAAGAGAGATTGAGCTGGTGATTCCTGCGGGGTTCACTGTTACCCACCTGCCTGCCAACGTGGAAATAAGGAATGCCGACTACGAATTCGTGGTTACATACAGCCAGCAGAAAGACAAGCTGGTATACCGGAAGACCATTGCCATCAGAAACCCACGTCTTACAAAGGCGAATTTCGTTCAATGGAACAAGGACATCGAAAAGCTGAACCAGGCTTACAACGAGCAAGTCGTACTTACTGCAAAATAATAATATGAAAAATCTGTTTATGACTACGGTAGTGCTGTTGTGTACAGTACTTACTTACGCACAGCGCGATGCAGCCAAATACCGGGAGCGTGCCGAAGAGGTGCGCACGGAGATCTGGGGAACACCCGAGGCGCCTTTCAGGGTGAAGGAGGTGCCCGAAGCAATGAAGAATGAAAGTGCGGTGATCCTCGCGCGGAATTTCGAGATCATCAACTCTTCCAAGGTAAAACTGAAACTCAGCATTTTCGGCCTTGGTGCGGCCCGGAGGATCAGTTACCGCACGACGCTTCATGAAAGGGTCTATATCGGCGATAAGGCCGCGCTTGACGAGTTCTCAAGTATTGAATACAAAAAGAAACTCGATAAGACTTCTTCCTACGGCTTTGCCCGGATCTACGACAAGATGGACTCGTATATCGGTGCAAAGATCATCAAGCCGGGCGGCAAGGAGATCATCGTGAATACGGATGAAGAAGTACTCACCCGCAACAGTTCCAAAGACAAGGAGGGAAAGCTGGCTATTTCCGACTTGCAGGTAGGCGACGTGCTGGATTATTTTATCCGCGTGGAGGAGATGCGGGAAAATTCAGCTGAAGAGCAAGGTCCTTACAGTTTCGTAATGGGAGGTGAATACCCGATGATATATTACAAGGTGAGGCTGCAACTGGATGATAAGGTGAATGTAAAATACATCACCGCCAATGGCGCACCTTCTTTCCGGGAATCCACTACGGATGACGGTGACTTCCTGCTGGAACTTACCCAGAAGAATCTCCCGAAGTTTGAAAGCCAGATGTGGACCTCGGCATGGAGGCAATGGCCGTACCTGATTCTCACCTATCAGTTTGTTGGCAAGCGGGGAGAAGTGAAAAAGGGGTATATGAGTGAAGACATCATCAAGAACGTAAAGGCCGCGCTCCCTTACATGGGGCCGAATATCAACTGGTCGCCGCTCAATTACACCTATGATTATTTCGGTGGAAAGAAAAAGATCAAGGATTTTCCGCAGGATACCGTGGTGAAGGTTTTATACGATGCCTGGAAGTTCGCCACCTTCTGCAGCTTCAATATGGAGAAGATCGACATTACGAACGATCTGAACTATAACACTGCCAACAGCCTGATGGGTGCAATCAGTATGAGCTACTTCCTGCGCACCCTGGAAATCGACCATGACATTGTGCTTACCTGCTCGCGGTTCAGTTCAAGTATGAAGAACGTAATGAACCTTGGCGATTTCGACGGGCTGATACGGCTGAATGGCGGGAAACAATGGATGGCCTTTGACGATATGGTGACCCAGTTCAATGAGATTCCCTCCCGCTTCCAGGGTGAAGACGCGATCACGCTCCATCCTGAAGTGTTGCGCAGATCGGTAGAATACTACGACAGCAAAACGAAGATCCCTGTAACCACCGACAAGGACAATACGATCGTCGAGGACATCCAGGTGGCCCTGGGCTCGCCAAACATGCAGCAACTGAAGATAGACCGTACCTGTTCACTTACCGGCGCGATGCGGCACGGAGAACAAAAGCGACTGTTGCTGCTTGAAGAAATGGAAGCGGAGTTCGCAGGGGCAGTCAACCAGAAAAAATTATCTGAGCGGCTTGCTGAAAACAAAAAGTCGGAGAAAGCTGTCGTTGAGTTTGCCGCAGCATTCGAAAAGGAAAAAGGTGAACTGAAGACGTATTTCAAAGACGAGGCACAGGAACAGTTCGAGGAAGAGCCAAAGGATATCGCAGCTTACGAAGTGAAGTCGAAAGCGCTGTTACGTAACCAGAAAACGTTCGAGTACCGCAGCAGTTTCAGCCTGGATAATTTTGTTAAGAAAGCAGGGAATAATTTCATCGTTGACGCGGGCCGGCTCATCGGGAAATTCAGCAAGGTTGAGGAGAAAGACCGGAAGCGTACGATAGACGTTTACATGTCATGCGCCCGCAGTTTCACTTACAATATCACCCTGAAGATACCGGAGGGGTACAATGTAAAAGGTGTGGAAGACCTGGCGGCCTCAGTTGTAAATGAAACCGGCTCATTCACGGTAAAACCTGTGACGGAGGGCCAGGTAATCCGAATCCAGGTGACGCGGACCTTCAGCAGGCAGTTTGAAACAGCAGCGAACTGGAGCAAACTGGTTGAACTGCTTGATGCAGCATACACCTTCAATAACAAGAAGATTCTGTTCGAAAAAAAGAAATAAAATCAATGATTATACAGAAAGCCCCGCAGCGCGGGGCTTTTTTATGCCCGGTTTACGGCAGTTCGTTGTTTGCCTTAATTTGCAGCCCATAAAACTCATGTTATGAGAAATAATCACGAGATCGATTATCGTATTTACGGAGAAGAGATGCAGTTTGTTGAAGTTGAGCTGGATCCGAATGAGACCGCTGTTGCCGAAGCCGGCAGTTTTATGATGATGGACGAAGGGGTACAAATGCAAACCATTTTTGGCGACGGTACCCAGCAACAGTCGGGTATACTTGGCAAGCTCTGGGGCGCAGGCAAGCGCCTGCTTACTGGGGAAAGCCTTTTTATGACCGCTTATACCAACGTGGTACAGGGCAAAAGAAAAGTGAGTTTTGCTTCGCCTTATCCCGGTAAGATCATCGCCATGGACCTGATGTTACTTGGCGGCAAGATCGTTTGCCAGAAAGACTCTTTCCTCTGCGCGGCAAAAGGTGTGAGCGTGGGGATAGAATTTCAGCGGAGACTGGGTACCGGCCTTTTTGGAGGAGAAGGGTTTATTATGCAGAAACTGGAGGGCGACGGGATGGCCTTTGTGCACGCCGGCGGACATGTATTTGAAAGAGAATTACAGGTGGGCGAACTGCTGAAGGTAGACACGGGTTGCATCGTTGCCTTTACCCGCGGCGTCGACTATGATATCCAGTTTGTAGGTGGTATACGTAACACGATATTCGGCGGCGAAGGATTGTTTTTTGCAACGCTGCGTGGCCCGGGTAAGGTGTGGATCCAGACCCTGCCGATCAGTCGCCTGGCCAGCCGCATCCTGTCGTATGGAACCACTAATCGAAAAGAAGAAGGTAGCATTCTTGGCGGTCTCGGCAACCTGCTTGACGGAGATGGCCGGTAAATGAACGGGAAATACAAAAAAACCTCCGTGAAGGAGGTTTTTTTATTTTATGGTTACTTCACTTCAAAACTGAAATAGCTGACCAGCGGGTTGCCATCTGCGTCAAGACCCTGCAGTACCACAAGGTACTTGCCGGTGCGATCGGAGGTGTAAAACTGTAAGGCGGTGTTACCCTGGTGTCCTGTATTCACGTCGGGCACCCAGAAAAGGGTGTTCCGGAAGTCAGGGATGCGACGGTCTTTTGCAGCGGCGTCCGGATACGACGGCGAATAAAACTCTCTTTGAAGCTGTAGTCCTTCAAACTCGGTGGCAGACACAGCTTTTGGCAAGCTATAACCGGCGAGGTCTCCCTGGTAGGTGCTGAAGCTGGCGATTCCCTTGAAGAAAGCAGCCCCCGCGGCAAAGCGCCCGGGCACCACTTCCAGCTTTTTCACCTTCAGCGGATCCATATTGAAAACCTGATGGGGGTCTTTCAGGGGCACACCATCCCAGAGTACCAGCAGGTCGTCTTCGTTAAATTCTTTTCTCGGTTCATCGAGGATGCGCATATACAGTTTGCCATTACGCGATACCACGTTCACTTCGCGGACATACTCGCGTATCACTTCCTCCATGGTGGTGAATCGTGTATACGCGTCCAGGTTATACTGTATTCCCCTGCCGTAAAACGGGATGGTATCGGTGGACCGGTGCTCATAAAAAATCCGCATGCTGTCGGCACTGTATATATTCTGTACCTGCATGTTGATGCTGTACTTCTCCAGTAAGCCGGTGTTCGCATCAAAACGGAAAGCCGGTATGGCTTCAGCAGTGGGTGGATGAAATTCGTTCACCAGTTCAAACCGGTAGTCTTCGTCGGAGTTGTCGGTTTGAAATACCAGTTGCCTGGAACCGAACACTTCCTTAATGTGGAAGGTGGCGATGCCTTCTTCATCTGTAAGTGCTGTACTGAAGCTGAAGTCGCTGCCGGGAACTGACAGGAACACCTGCTGTCCGCTGGCGGGTTGGTTGTTTCGTTTACCAGTCACCTTTACCTTAATCTCCTGTGTGCCTGCTTCCACAGGAAAGCGGTTGCTGGTTACCGAAGGATTCAGAATCCGTTTCCAGTTGAAACGTCGCCATCCATGTGTCAGCATCAGGTTTTCTGTTGCTGTTTCCAGTTCCGGGGAAGGCGTTCCAAAATAATATGATGGAGATTCAATATAGCCTTTCAGGTCTGCCGACATCCAGAAATAACTGCGGATGTCCGCTGCGTCGGAGGCGTTGAAAGAATCAACCGGCACCACAGCCAGTGAAAGATTGGCGGGAACAGCGCGTCGGGTAGTGTCATTGGTATTTACACTAATGTTAACCTGTTCGCGGGTGCTGTAAACCTTTTTGTCAGTGCTGGTACCTGCGATGCTTGTTAC
>DASVBM010000386.1:0-2875 GCA_036375835.1 Chitinophagaceae bacterium
GCACCGATGGCTCTGCGCGCAACTCCCGCAAACGCCCGGAATCCGAAAGCTGCGTACATTGCCTACTGCCGGTCTTCGCAATGCCGGCCATCACTATCTTCGCAAAAATATTTCTATGGGTATCGCAGACAGGTTATCACAACTGAACAAAGAAAAAGCTGAAAAGAACCTGCAGGATGGCCAGGCTTTCCTCGCTCAAAACAGGCTCAGGCCGGGCGTGGTGGAAACATCCAGCGGGCTGCAGTACGAAGTGATCACGGAAGGTCACGGTCCAAAACCCTCCGCCACCAGCAAAGTCACCTGTCATTATCACGGCACCCTCACCGATGGAACGGTCTTCGACTCCTCCGTGCAAAGAGGACAGCCCGCCACCTTCCCGCTGAACATGGTGATCAAAGGCTGGACAGAAGCGCTCCAGCTCATGCCTACCGGCAGCAAATGGCGTTTGTTCCTGCCGCCGCAGCTTGCTTACGGAGACCGGCAGACCGGCGCCCACATTGGTCCCAACAGTACCCTGGTGTTCGAAGTGGAACTCATCAGCTTCAGCTGAACCGGCCCTGATTTTAATCATAGCATCGGCTGACTTAATTCATTGCCAATCTGATATACAATTTGAACCTTCGGGTAATTGATATGCAGTGTCTTTTACTCCCGCTATAGAACGAGTGCTGCTGGAAACAGGTGAGTTATCCCGTTTCACCGGCAGGTTCTTCAGGGAAGCCTTTACCCCGCGCTATGAAACTTCCGAACTGCTGCGCCAGTGTTACCTGGTAGGCTACCGCTCCCTGACACTGGTGGGCGTTACGGCATTTATCATGGGACTGGTGCTCACCATGCAGCTGCGCCCCTCGCTGGTAGACTATGGAGTGGAGTCTGAGTTGCCCGCGATGGTTGCCATCGCCATCATACGCGAGATCGGGCCGGTGATCACCGCGCTCATCTTTGCCGGGAAGATAGGTTCCAGCATAGGTGCCGAACTGGGTTCCATGAAGGTTACCGAACAGATCGACGCCATGGAAGTTTCCGGCACCAATCCCTTCAAGTACCTCGTCGTCACCCGCGTCTTCGCCACCAGCCTCATGCTGCCGGTGCTGGTGTTACTGGGCGATGCCATCTCGCTTTACGGAAGTTACCTCGGCGTGAATATCCGTGGTACTACCAGCTTTCGCCTCTTCTTTACCCAGGTTTTCGACGCGCTGAGTTTTTCAGACGTGCTGCCCGCCTATATCAAGTGTTACTTCTTTGGTTTCGCCGTTGGAACCATCGGCTGTTTCAAAGGCTATTTCTCTTCCGGCGGAACGGAGGGCGTAGGCCGCTCGGCAAACTCCGCTGTGGTCATCTCTTCGCTCGTCATTTTTATACTCGACCTGCTTGCCGTGCAGATCACAGACGCCCTTGGCTTAAACTGATGATTGCCCCGCTGCACGATACGGAATCCCTGCTGCATACCGACAATGAAAAAGTGCTGGAGATACGGGGACTCTGCAAATCATTTGGCGACAACCACGTGCTTGCGGGTTTCAACATGGAACTGTTCAAAGGCGAGAGCCTGGCCGTATTGGGTAAGTCCGGCTCCGGCAAATCGGTGCTCATCAAATGCATCATCGGGTTGCTGGAACCGGATGCGGGAACGATAGAGGTCTTCGGAACCAACGTGCCCGATCTCGATCACGATCAGCTGGACCGATTACGCGCGAGAGTGGGATTTCTCTTCCAGAGCAACGCGCTCTACGACTCGATGACAGTGAAAGAAAACCTGGAGTTCCCCTTGCGCAGGCACTGGATACAAATGGATGAAGACGGGGTGAAAACCCTGGTCGCTGAAGCGCTGAATAACGTAGGGCTCCTGCATACACTGGAGATGATGCCGTCCGAATTATCCGGCGGCATGAAAAAACGCGTGGCCCTGGCCCGCACCCTCATACTGAAACCGGATATCATACTCTACGACGAGCCCACCACCGGCCTCGACCCGGTCACAGGCCGCGAGATCAGTAACCTGATACACGAGATCGGTGAGAAATACGCCTGTTCATCCGTTATCATCTCGCACGACATGCAGTGTATCCGCAGAACGGCCAGCCGCATCATCGTGCTAACCGGGGGAATATCCTATGCCAGCGGAACCTGGTCCGGGCTCGCAGGCCTGGAAGACCCGGTGGTAAAACAATTTTTTGTGAACTAGCAAAACAACCGCCATGGCAAGAAACACAACGGGAAGCAATATCAGGTTGGGGGCATTCGTCTTCGCGGGAGCCTTGTTTCTCGTGGTGATGCTTTACCTCGTAGGCAGGCAGGAAAACCTATTCAGCAGCACCTTCGTGCTGAAAGCCCGGTTCCCGAACGTGCAGGGCCTGCAATCGGGCAATAACGTGCGCTATTCGGGCATCAAGGTCGGCACCGTAAAATCGGTTGATATCATCAACGACACCACCATCGAAGTGGTGATGCGCATAGAGCAGAAGATGCAACCCTATCTACACCGGAACATCCTTGCCGGCGTAGGTACCGAGGGTTTCATCGGCAACAAGGTGCTGAACCTCTCTCCCGGCCATGGCAGCGCGCCACCTGTAGAGCCGGGTGATATCATTGCCAGCAAAAGATCTGTGGATGCCGATGAAATGATAGAAACACTCGAACAAACCAACCGCGACGTAGGCGTAGCTGCGGCGCACCTGCGCCAGACCATCGCGAAACTAAATACCAGCACTGCTTTATGGCAGTTGCTCAACGACCAGACCCTGCCCGCCAACATCAACGCCTCGGCCGCCAATATCCGCCTGGCAACAGTAAAAACCCGCGACATGATGAACGACCTGGACCAGCTCGTCGCAGGTATCCGCGAAGGCAGGGGCAGCCTCGGTGCGATGATCAC
>DASVBM010000395.1:0-6278 GCA_036375835.1 Chitinophagaceae bacterium
AACGTTTTTCTGTATCGGCAGGAATGTTTCCGATCACCAGGATATCTACAGGCGTATTCTCGATGAAGGACACAGCGTCGGCAACCACAGCTATGACCACCTGAACGGCTGGAAAGTAAAAGACAACGATTACATCAGCAACGTGCTGAAAGCCTCCGAAGTTATCGACTCAAAGCTCTTCCGTCCACCATATGGAAGGATTCGCCGCTTCCAGTCGGCTGTATTGAGAAAAAAAATTGCTGCAGCAGCGCGCGAAGGGGCAACCCCGCAGACCGGGTTTACCATCATCATGTGGAGCGTGCTCAGCGCTGACTGGGACCAAAACATAGATGGCGAACGCTGTTATCAGAACGTAGTGCTGCACGCCGGGCCGGGCGATATAGTTGTCTTCCACGACAGCGCCAAAGCATTGCCGCGGCTGGAAGTTGCACTGCCCAAAGTACTGGCCTGGTACCGCGGGAAAGGTTACCGTTTTGAAAGACTGGATCCGACGCAGCTGCAGTGGGCTGCTAAGTAAAACGGCTAAAGTGGCGGCAATACCCGCATCATGTAATTTTCCTCCTTTCCTGCAGCAGTTACAAGCCGTATTGATCCACCAGGTAAACCAGTGCGGCCATATTGATCGCGCCGAGTTTCAGTTCGCGTATGTTCACTGCTTCCAGGCGGTCACTATCCGCATGGTGGTGATCAAAATAGCGCTGGCTGTCCGGTTCATATCCGCCCAGCGGTGTTTTCAGCAGCCTGGCCAGCGGCCCGATGTCCGCGCCACCGCCTTCGCGGTCGATGCGTTGAATACCGTAATATGAAAGCAGTCTCTGCCAGCCGGCTACTTTAGGCCATGCGGCGTCGGGCACACTCATGCCGATCGACCTGGGCGTAAATCCTCCCGCATCGCTCTCCAGCGCAAAGATGTGTTTCTCATTGGCTGCCTTCGCTGCCTCGGCATATTTCTGCCCGCCGCGGAGACCATTTTCTTCGTTTGCAAAAAGCACAAACCGGATCGTGTGCCTGGGCTGGTAACCGAGTGCACGGAAAGCACGCAACACTTCTATCGTCTGTACTACACCGGCTCCGTCATCGTGTGCGCCTTCACCAACGTCCCAGCTGTCCAGGTGCCCGCCGATGGTGATATATTCATCCGGGTAATCGGTACCGCGGATTTCAGCGATCACGTTATGGCCGATGGTATCGGGCAACATCATTCCATTGGTGCGGATCACTGCCGACAAGGCTACCCCGTTCGAAGCCAGCCGGCTCATTTTTGCCACGTCTCTTAAGCCGACTGCCACAGCGGGGATCTTCGGGAAACTGTCGTTGTAGCGCGTAGCACCGGTATGCGGCAGGTTATCTGTTGAATGGCTCATCGAGCGCAACAGAATGCCAACTGCTCCGTATTTAGCCGAACGGCTGGGCGCCGCCCCGCGGTATCCTGCATAAGCGCGGTAGGATTCAAAAGGATTGATAAGGGTATCACCAAAAGGAATATCAAAGAAAACGATCTTCCCTTTCACCTGGTCTTTCCTGGCCTCGAGGTCATCGAAAGATTTCACCACCAGCACCGGCGCAGTAATGCCTTTTTTCCCGGAGCCCATGGAGTTACCCAGTGCAAGCACGTTCAGCGGCCAGGTAACGCGTTTTCCGTTCTGAATATAGCTAACGGAGGCGAAATCTTTTCCGCCGCGCACCCAGTGTGGTACCATACACTGCTGCAGGTAAGCGCTGTCGGCTTTGTACCGCCGAAGCGTCTCCAGCCCCCATCGCTCCGATTTCACCATTCCGGGAGAACCGGCGAGCCGGTTACCGATCTTCTTGGTGAGGTATGAAAGGTTCTCATACGCATCATTCGATGAAAGGATATTGTTGGAGATACGTTTAATGAATAGTGAATCGGCGGTAAAATCCTGTGCATGAACGGAAGTAAAGGCCAGCACAGAAAACAGGAGTAAGGTTTTTCTCATGACGACTAAGTTAGGTATTCTGTACATATTCGCCGGCCATCACTGCTGGCCTTCAGATAAAAATAAAATGTGTTACTTGCAGCCTGCAACCATGGCTTTTCACCAGCTGCAGGGACTATCAAACCAAACATGATATGAGAATAGGAATCGTTTGTTATCCAACCTTCGGTGGTAGCGGTGTCCTGGCGACGGAACTTGGCAAAGCCCTCGCAGACAAAGGTCACAGTGTGCACTTTATTACTTACCAGCAACCGGTAAGGCTGAATGTCTTCAGCGCAAACATATTCTACCACGAGGTGCGCGTACCTACCTACCCGTTGTTCGACTATCCGCCTTACGAAGTTGCGCTGGCCAGTATGATGGTCGATGCCATCCTCAACCACGACCTGGAGCTGCTGCATGTGCACTATGCGATCCCGCATGCATCGGCGGCCTATATGGCAAGGCAGATCGTACAGAAAAAAACAGGTAAACATATACCCTTCATCACCACCCTGCACGGAACAGACATCACGCTTGTGGGCCGCGACAAGACCTACGAACCGGTGGTGACCTTCTCGATCAACGAAAGCGATGCGATTACCGCGGTGTCGCGTAACCTCAGGGATGAAACCTATCATTCATTTGAGATTACCAAGGAGATCGAAGTGATCTACAACTTCGTAGACGTAAACCGCTTCAACAAGAAACCGATCGACGCGTTCCGGAAGGTGATCGCGCCCAACGGCGAAAAGATACTGATGCACGCTTCCAACTTCAGGAAGGTAAAACGCGTGCCTGATGTAATGAAGGTATTTTCCTCCGTACGGTCGGAAATGCCAGCCAAATTACTGATGGTAGGCGACGGTCCCGAACGCCCGGTGGCAGAAGAACTCGCCCGGGAATACGGGATATTCGACGACATCCGCTTTGTAGGTAAACAGGAGCAAATGGAAGAGATCCTGCCGATCAGCGACCTGTTTCTACTGACCTCCGAATATGAAAGCTTTGGATTGAGCGCGCTGGAAGCAATGGCGGCAGGAGTACCTGTGATCAGCACCAATGCAGGGGGCCTTCCTGAAATCAATATTCATGGCAAGACCGGGTATACCGCTAAAGTGGGAGACGTGGCCATGATGAGTGAATACGCGATCGGTCTGCTGCGCAACGAGGAACAGCTGGCGAAGATGAAACAGCAGGCTTTTGAACATGCCACGCAATACGACATCCAGAACATCGTTCCGCAATACGAGAAACTCTACAGGCGGTTTTGCAATATTGAATCCTGCGTATAAGTCAAGGCCGGACACAACTATTCACGAATTACCTTCTCCGGAGCCATTTTTCAGGATCCTGGTGAACGCCTCGTTCATTAGTGACCATGAAGGTGAGCACACCGGATCCGCTTTCATCGGCTGCGACCCTGCCCAGCAGCGTTCCGGAACGCACTTTCTGGCCCCTGGAAACATTTACTGAAGAGAGGTGACTGTAAGTAGTAAAATATTTACCATGGCGAACGAGTACGGCCTGCTCGCCGCCCATGTCGAAAACAGAAGAAATTTCACCATCGGCAATACACTTTACAACGGAGCCCGGGGGTAAAGAGATGTCAATCCCTTCACTGATTCCCTTGAGCTTAGAGCCGGGTACATCGAAGGGACCAAAATCGAGTGCGATAAACCCTGCATCCACCGGCCATGGCAGCCTGCCCCTGTTGCTTTCAAATGCCAGTGACTGCTCTTCCATGGGCGAGTAAAACTTTTCAATAGTGCCGCTGCGTTCAGCAGTAGTAACACCGCCGCTCACGTCGGTATTGCCGGTGACGGGGGTAACGGCTTTTGTTCCGGCGTTATTATTAGCAGGTTTGTTTGCGGCCGCGTTGGCCGCTGCCAGGCGTTTCCTTTCGTCATCTTCACGCTTTTTCGCAGCAGCGATTTCGCGTTTGATAATAGCGGAAATGGCATTATCCAGCTCGCGGCGCTCCCTGTCCTTTTTCTTAATCTGGCTGGCCAGATCTTTTTCCTGGCTCTTCAGCCCGGCGACTACCTTGTCTTTCTGCCTGCGGTCATTCTCCAGTTCCTGGACCGTTTTTGTCTGCTCCTGGAGTGCCATGCTCTTTTCCTTCTTGCTGTTCTGAACGGCCATCTTTTTCTGGTCGAGCACCTGTTGCGTCTTCAGGATGGTGCTGAGCTGTGTTTCCCGCTGTTTGCGGTAGCTTTTCAGGTAACGCATTCTTTTGATCGCATCGTTAAAGCTGGTAGCGGAAAACAGAAAATTGAGGTAGTCGTAGCTGCTCCTGTTTTTATAAGCGAAGACAAGGCTCTGCGCATACTGCTTCTTCAGCGTGTCGAGTTCCCTGCTATAGCGGTAAATATCCAGGTTGATGGTGTAGATCTCGTCATCAAGGCGCCGGAGGTCGCGACTGATATTGTGCATCATGGCCTCCCTGGCCTGTATCTTCCGGCGCACGGCGGTCAGTTCCGCCAGCGAGGTTTTCTTGTTCTTCTGGATGCTGCCCAGCGTCCTGTTCAGTTCGCTGATTTCTTTCTGTAGCTGCGCCTGTTGTTTTTGAAGTTCGTCTTTTGTGGGTTGAGCCGAAGCAATCAATGCCGCGAATGCAAAGACCAGTAGAAGGAGATTTTTTTTCAGCATCATTGTTGTTTTTCCGGGTTTTCAATGAAGATTCAAAAGAGTAACGTTTTCAACAAGCTTTGATTACTTTATTTTATAATTTTTAGGAATACTAAACGGAAACGTTAAGGGCTGGTTAAACGAATACTGTTTAAAATCCATCTTTACTTCCAGTTTGCTTTTCTCGGCAACGGTGATCGTGCGTTTCGTGGCGAACGGGATGTTCCCGGCCATTTCATAATCAGAGTAAGTGATATCGCAGGTCCGGTTCCGGATCACGTTGACGTCGTCCAGTTTACTGTGCAGCAGCCGGTAGTCTTTAATGTCCAGCGTCAGCAGGTGTTTGAAGAGGTCGCCCACAATCAGTACCAGTAACTGGTCGCCGGACTGGCGGTAAGATACCACGTTGCTATGCGTGAAAATAGGGTTGCCCACGATCAGGTCCTGCAGGGTGGCAAAGTCAAATGGTATGTCTGTCAGCTCCTGCAGGTATTCGATGGTACGGTACTGGACGGTTTTATCGAGCTTGTTCATCAATGTTACACTGTCCGGTGTCACGATCATGCGGTATCCTTCCACTCCCAGCATGCCGGTTAGCGAGACCCATAACATCCTGTCCTTTTCCAGGCGGATATGCGCTGTGCCGCCATCATTCTGCTCTTTGGACTCATACTCCACCTTCACCTTGGCGGAAAAAGTATTGAAATCGATCCGGCGGTGATTCACCTTATCCATGATCTCCGCTTTCAGTTTCGCGGAATCCACGGCCGGCGTTTCAGTGATGACGACTGCGGTACCCGTATCTTTTTTAGAAATGGCTTCTTCGATCTTCTGCACTTTCCGGGCAGGACGGCAGGCGCCGGCTGCGAGTGCAAAGAATAAAACTATGGTTATACTTCTGATCATGTTAATGTTTTCCGGTATGGCCAAACCCGCCGGCACCGCGCGTGGTTTCGGCAAGGTCCTGCACCAATAACCATTCCACCTGCTCCACCTTCTGGATCACCATCTGCGCGATGCGATCGCCATGATGTATCGACTGCGCATCTCCCGAAAGGTTAACCAGGATCACCTGTATTTCACCTCGGTAATCCGAATCAATGGTACCCGGTGTATTCAGGCAGGTGAGGCCCTGCCGTATGGCAAGCCCGCTTCTCGGTCTTACCTGTGCTTCAAAACCGTGTGGCAGCTCGATAAACAAACCGGTAGGAACCAGTATGCGTTCCATTGGCTGCAGGGTGAGCGGCGCTTCAAGGTTCGCGCGCAGATCCATGCCTGAAGCGCCGCCCGTAGCGTACGCCGGCAAAGGATTCGAAGAACGGTTTATGATTCTCACTTCCAGGCTCATGAACAAATCTAGGTTTTTGGCGATCCTGGCTGAACAACGCCTTGTTAAACTATCTTTTCTGCAACAATACCGAGGCATAGGCAACAAGCCCTTCCTCCCTTCCTGCAAAGCCCATCTGCTCAGTGGTGGTCGCCTTGATCGAGATATCTTCAGTTGAGATTCCCAGTATACCGGCAATCACATTGCGCATCTGTTCCACATGGGGTTTGATCTTAGGCTGCTCGAGGCAGACCGTGGAATCGATGTTCACTACTGCATACCCGCGTGCGGTGATCATTTCATTGGTCCGTTGCAGCAGCAGCTTGCTGTCTATGTCTTTAAACTCCGCCGCGGTGTTTGGAAAATGCAGGCCGATATCGCCC
>DASVBM010000300.1:0-11090 GCA_036375835.1 Chitinophagaceae bacterium
TACGTTTTTCACCCCAATAACATGATGGGTATCCAGTTCAATGATCTTGTCTACCAGGAGGAAGGGGTAACGGTGTGGCAGAATATTGGAGATTCCGTGTACATCGTATACCGGGGGGCGGTTCGGATCATATTGCGGAACATTCGCCGTTTGTTTTATCTTCCTGATGTGGTCTTTGATCCTTTTCGCGAAGGCTACGTTGCTTGCATGGCCCGGCCTGTTTGCAATAATGTGCGCCTTGAAAGGCAGGCCCACCAAAGCAAGGTCACCCACCAGGTCCAGGAGTTTATGCCGCGCGGGTTCATTGGAGAAACGCAGTTCGAGGTTATTCAGGTATCCCTGGCTGGTGATCTCGAATTTGTCGATGTGGCCGAAGCGCTGTGATAAACTGGCCAGCTGCGCGTCGGTTACCGGTTTTTCCACTACCACGATCGCGTTATTGATATCTCCACCCTTTATCAGGTTGTTGGCCAGGAGATATTCCAGCTCATGAAAAAACGAGAATGTTCTGCAAGGTGCTATTTCATCTTTAAAATCTTCAATATGTTTCAGCGACGCGTGCTGCGTACCAAGCACCTGCGAACTGAAATCGATCAGCGTATTGATACGGTATTCGTCTGAAGGCATCGCTACCATCTCGACTTTTCCGTCCTGGTCTGTGAAATAAATATTCTGCCGGAGGCTGTAATAGGTTTTGGTGGCATCCTGTTTCTTCACTCCCACACCGAGGATCGCATCCACAAATGGTCTGGAACTGCCATCAAGGATGGGTAGTTCCGGGCCGTCCAGCTTCACCAGCACGTTGTCAACACCTGTACCGATCAGTGCCGCCAGCAGGTGTTCAACGGTGCTCACGCGGGCGCCATTGTGTTCCAGTGTCGTGCTTCGCCGTGTTTCAGTAACAAAATCAACATCCGCTTTCACTGTTGGCTGACCATCAAGGTCTATGCGCTGGAAAACGATGCCGCTATTTGGTTCTGAAGGAGTAAGGGTCATATTAACCGGCTCGCCGGTATGGATGCCCACGCCGGAAATCGTTATCGCTCTTTCGATTGTATGTTGAAAATCCCGGCAGTTTGCAGCTGCATTCATGGGTGCGAAAGTAGGGAAAAAGGGATAAACCGCTCAGCCGCTTAAGGATAGCCGGTTACCGGGTTCCCCTGTATTCACTTTATTTTTTTACCACTTACATAAGGGTTACCCCGGATTGCAAAGCGATAGGGCAGCAATGAGTCTTCCGCGGCATATTCCACACCAATGCGGGCAGTGACCGCCACCATCGCAGGTTTGACCCGGTAACCGTCATCTGCAATATAAATTTCATCCGACTGCAGGCTGTAGCCGGTATGGCGGGTGTGAATTCCCAAAGCCTTCGAAACATTTCCAGGTCCTCGGGTCAAAGTATTATCGGGCACGCGTTTGCCCGTTCGCTGCATCATTACATCAATACCTGTCAGCGGTTCAACCGCCCGCACCAGCACAGCGTGTGGCGTATCCCTGCGATTCGTTACCACATTGAACAAATGATGAATCCCATAACAGAGATAAACATAGGCAAGACCGCCTTCCGCGAACATCACCTCGGTTCGTGCAGTACGCCTGTTTCCATAGGCATGAGACGCCTTGTCTACCGCACCATAGTATGCTTCTGTTTCAACGATCCGCCCGGCTGTGACCGCGCCATCCAGACAGGTCACAATAATTTTCCCCAGCAGATCACGCGCAATAGCCACTACGTCCCTGCGCAGGTAAAACGATAAGGGTAATTTATTGGCCAGGGAAACCGCTCCTTGTTTCATTGTATTCGCTTGCGAAAGGTATAATTTAGCGCTTCAAATTTAGTTCCATTGCTCAAAGACCTTGTAGTAGCGATACAGTCTTATTTCAAAGCCCACGAGTTTATCCGTAAGCACCGCATGTGGAAATGGATACTGGCACCCGGTATCCTGTACTGCATCCTGTTTATCATCAGTATGTATTTTTTCGCAGGCAGCGTCAACACTTTTATTGAATGGATCAAGAACGTTACCGGCCTCACCAGCTGGCAGGAAAAGATCAACAGCTATACAGTGGATTTTCTCCTGGCATTCGGCGGGCTGATACTCTGGCTGATACTGATGTTGTTTTATTTCTCCCTGTTCAAATACATCTGGCTGATCATCGGTTCACCGGTGTTTGCTTACCTGAGCGAGAAAACAGAATCGATCATTGAAGGAAGGGATTTTCCCTTCAGCTGGCGGCAGCTGATGATCGACGTTGGCCGCGGCATTCGCATGGCGATCCGCAATACCCTATGGCAAACCGTATATGTGGTATTCATTGCGATTCTTTCCTTATTACCGGTGCTGGGGTGGCCGGCGCCCATCCTTAGTCTTTTTACCGAATGTTATTTTTACGGTTTCTCCATGCTGGATTACAGTATGGAAAGGCGGCGCAAATCAGTCAGCGAAAGCGTTTACTTCATAAACCAGCACAAGGGGCTGGCAATTGGTAATGGTATGGTATTTTACCTGATGCACCTGGTGCCCGTACTGGGATGGGTACTGGCACCGGCCTACGCGGTGGTCGCGGCTACCCTCAGCCTGCAAGGCTATAAAACAGGCACTTCAACAACAAAATAGCATGAACGGCACTGTTTACCTGATACCTTCATCCCTGCATGACGATTCAATGGATCCGATCCCGGAATATGTCCGTCATGCGGTAAAAGACTGCCAGGTATTCTTTGTGGAGAATGAACGCAGTGCAAGGCGATACCTGAAGCGGCTTTGGAAAGAAATAGTGATCGACGAATACCAATGGTACGCGATTCACAAGGCCGAGGATGCGGTGCGGCAGCAATTTGCAGCATTACTTGCCGAAGGAAAGACGATCGGCATTATCAGCGAAGCAGGCTGTCCTGGTGTAGCCGACCCCGGCCAGTTACTTATTGCAGAAGCACAGCAATCAGGTGCGACGGTTAAACCCCTCGTCGGCCCCAGCTCGATCCTGCTTGCATTAATGGCCAGCGGGATGAACGGACAGAAGTTCCAGTTTCATGGCTACCTGCCAATAGATAACATTGCCAGAAAAAAAGCGATCGCTGAACTGGAAGTGGATTCGGCAAAACGCAGCTGCACCCAGATTTTCATCGAAACGCCTTACCGCAATAACCAACTATTAAATGACCTGCTTTCCGTTTGCAGGGAACAGACCCGCCTATGCATTGCTGTTGACATCACTTCAGCAGCGGAAAGCATCCGGACCCGGACCGTGAAACAGTGGAAGCAGCATAAGCAAGACCTTCACAAAAGACTGGTGATATTCTTATTACAGGCCTGATTACAGGAATTTAGCCGTAAAACTTTCCTTTACCTTCTTCAGTTCTTTCGGAACGCCGGCAAACACGAGGTTCCCGCCCTCATCTCCGGCACCGGGTCCAAGATCGATCACCCAATCGGCGCTTTTGATTACATCGGTATTATGTTCTATGACGATGAGTGAATGCCCCTGTTCGATCAGCGCATTGAATGAAGTCAGTAATTTTTTAATGTCATGAAAATGCAGACCGGTAGTGGGCTCATCGAAAATAAACAGCACATGGCCGGATCCTTTACCCTTGCCCAGAAAACTGGCGAGCTTCACCCGCTGTGCTTCACCTCCCGATAAGGTATCCGAAGACTGCCCCAGTTTGATATACCCGAGGCCCACGTCCTGCAACGGCCGGATTGCCCTTGCCAGCGCTTTTTCATCGTGAAAGAATATGATCGCTTCGTCAACGCTCATCTCCAGCACGTCAAATATGCTTTTGCCGTTATACTGCACCTCCAGTACCTCTTCCTTGAACCGTTTACCTCCGCATACTTCGCAGGTAAGGTGTACGTCGGCGAGGAACTGCATTTCCACGACCTGTTCTCCTTCGCCCTTGCAGGCGTCGCATCGGCCACCGTCTACGTTGAACGAAAAATGCTTAGGCATGAAACCGCGCATTTTCGACAACGGTTGTTTCGCGAAAACGTCCCTGATCTCGTCGTAGGCTTTTATGTATGTTACCGGGTTGCTGCGTGATGATTTACCGATGGGATTCTGGTCAACCAGTTCGATCTGGGAAATGTATTCAGTATCCCCCCCGATGGATTTGTGGAAACCGACTTTTTCCCCGGACTCGGCCTTCAATTTTTTTAAAGCGGGATACAGTATCTGCTTCACCAGTGTTGTTTTACCACTACCGCTCACACCGGAAACCACACAAAGCAGGTTTAATGGGAACTCAATAGTAAGATTCTTCAGGTTGTTTTGCCTGGCACCTGTTACTACGATGCTCCGGTTCCATTTGCGGACCGATCTTGGCGCTGCTATGCTATATTCTCCCTTGAGGTATTTCCCGGTGAGGCTTTCCGGGTCGTCAACGATCGCCTGGTAATCGCCGGCCGCTATCACTTCACCCCCAAGGTGTGCAGCGAGCGGACCCATGTCGATAATATGATCCGCTGAACGCATCATCATTTCGTCATGCTCCACCACCACAACGGTGTTCCCGAGATCCCGCAATGATTTCAGGACGCTGATGAGCCGCTCGGTGTCCCGGGAATGGAGCCCGATAGAAGGTTCGTCCAGTATATACAATGAATCAGTAAGGTTACTGCCGAGGCTGCGGGTAAGCTGGATACGCTGGCTCTCTCCGCCGCTTAGCGTATTCGCCAGCCTGTTCAGGGTGAGGTACCCCAGTCCTACGTCGATCAGCGTCTGCAGTCGCTGGTGCAGTTCGGTGAGCAAACGCTTTGCTACCTGGTAGTCGCCGGGTAAAAACTGCAGCCCGTCGAACCAGGCTTTCAGGTCTCTTACCTGGACCTCGCAGAGTTCCCCGATATGCCGGCCATGCACTTTTACATACAGGGCTTCTTTTCGCAGGCGATAGCCCATGCAGTCCGGACATAAAGTCTTCCCGCGGTACCGGCTCTGCAGCACGCGGTATTGTACCTTATACAGATTCTGAGATACCTCTTTAAAGAAGTCGTCTATACCGTAAACGTCTTTGTTTCCTTTCCAGAGGAGGCTGTATAGCTCCTCAGACAGGTCTGCTATAGCGGTATGGACCGGGAACCCGGTTTTTTTCGAGGCCTTCACAAACTGCTCCCGCCACCAGCCCAGCTTCTCTCCCTTCCATGGAGCAACCGCTCCCTCGTATACACTCAGTCTCTTATCGGGAATAACCAGGTCCGCATCGATGCCGAGTATCTGGCTGAAGCCCTCGCAGGTTGGGCAGGCACCAAATGGATTATTGAACGAAAACAGGTTTGGAACCGGTTCTTCGAACTGCATACCATCCAGTTCAAACTTATTACTGAAATGTTTTTGCTCTATCCCGTCAACCTCAATGAATAATTCACCCTCCCCTTCATAAAATGCAGTCCCGATCGAATCGGACAACCGGTGAATGTCATCTTCGTCGAATGCTTTTACCACCACCCGGTCAACCAACACATAGGCCTTTGTCCCGCCGGCCTTTTTTGATCCTGGCCCTTCCAGCTGCGATTTCAGCGCCTTGTCATCCATTTCAAGCAGATCTTCGATCCGTACGGGTTGCTGGTTCACATAAAGCCTTGAAAAGCCCTTCTGCAACAGGATATTCAGCTCTTCTCGGCTATCCCGGTTAGCGTGCTGTTTAAATGGCACCAGGATCACCACTTTCTTACCTGCATCAAGAGAAACTATTGCATTCACCACATCAGCCACGTCATCTTTCTTCACCTCGCGCCCGCTCACGGGGGAGATCGTCTTGCCAATACGCGCATATAAAAGCCGCAGATAATCATAGATTTCTGTCATACTGCCCACTGTGCTGCGCGGCGTTCGGGTTATCACCTTCTGTTCTATGGCTATTGCCGGACACAGACCTTTGATATAATCTACATCGGGTTTTACCATTCGCGCCATAAACTGGCGCACGTATGCGCTCAGGCTTTCCGCGTATCTCCGCTGACCCTCGGCAAAAAGGGTATCGATGGTTAAAGACGATTTACCACTGCCACTCACACCGGTAACGACGATGAGTTTGTTACGCGGGAAACTCACCGTAACATTCTTCAGGTTATGTACACGGGCACCCTTTACAAGGATCGAATCCTGTTCTGCCAACCCCATCCGCCTGGTCGTTTTCGTAGATTTACTAAGCATTCGATTAGAAATTATACTAAGCTTTTTTTAACGGGATACAGTATTCTGCGCTTTCGGCTTAAAATTTGGATAAGCGTAAAAAAATCTCCTCAAAATGTTTGGAATATCTCTCCACATATCTAATTTCAACATCCCATTACGGGAGCAGACAGTCTAAATTTTGGAAATTGTGAACTGTTTAACCGTCGGGGAAAAACCAAAACAAACCAAATATCCTAAATTTCCTGACCCGGAAAAGAAAACCATTGCTATGAAAACATTGAATCCACTAACTGACACCCAGCTCATCCGCAGCTTCCAGGATGGCAACGCTTCGGCACTTGAAGAACTGATTAACCGGTACAAAGACCGGATCTATTCCTCCATTCTCTTCCTGGTAAAAGACAAATACCTTGCTGAAGACCTCTTCCAGGATGTTTTTATCAAAGTGATTGACACCTTACGCAACAACAGGTATACCGAAGAAGGTAAATTCCTGCCCTGGGCACTGCGCATCGCACACAACCTATGCGTGGATCATTTCCGGAAAGTGAAAAGGGCCCCGGCCATCAAGACCAGTGACAACCGTGATATATTCGAAGTGATCAACGTGGTAGAAGAAGCGGCAGATACCAACATCATGCAGGGACAGAGCCACACCCGCATTCGCGCGATGCTGGATATGCTTCCGGAGGAACAAAGAGAAGTGATCGTACTTCGCCATTTTGCAGACATGAGCTTTAAAGATATTGCCCGCATCACCGATTGCAGCATTAATACCGCGCTCGGCAGGATGCGATACGGCCTGATTAACCTGAGGAAAATGATGATGGAAAAGCAGATCGCTTTATAATTTTGTGGCGCAGGCCTTAAGAACTTGTCATTCTTTTCTGCCACACAACCGATTGCTTTGCCGTGTAGGCCGTGAAGGATGACACCTAATTAGAAAAGAAATCCCCTGTTGCTGCAGGGGATTTTTTATTCATAGAACCGGGTTTCAACTTCAGGTTTCCTTACCATGCCAGGCATCCACCTGCTTTTCTTTTGCCTTGCGCAGCATGGCCTGCAATTTATTTATGGTAGAATCAACTGCCTGGTAGAAATCCGCTGCTCCCTCTTTGACAAATGGATCATTCCCGGGAACTTCAAGCCTTATTTCACAAAAGTGTTCACGGGTTGCGCGATCGGCTCCAAGGAACAAAGTGACATTGGCTGCTACGATATGATCGCTGGGAGTTAATTTACCCAGTTTCTTTTTGATATAGTCTTCTAATTCGTCCCCGGCTTTGAAACCAAGTGACTGGATGTTAACCTTCATACGCCTGTTATTTTAGGATAATGCACCATTTTCATACCAGTGAGGCGACAGTACGGGCGCAGCAGACTATTAACACCCTCCGGCGGATCAGCTGCGCTGATGATGAAAATCATCGTTTAGCCAGGCTCACCGCAGTTGCTTTGCAGGCTATGGAATCTCAATCGCTGGAGCGGGTATTGCAACTCGCCGCAAAAAAAGAAACCCTGCGCAGGGATAGCATCGGGCAATACCTTGTGCGAACCATTCTCGCAGGCATGTTCATCGGCTTTGGTGTGATCGTGGCTTTTAAAACAGGCAGCTATTTTCATAATGTGGGTTCACCAATGGCGCTGCCGCTTGCAGCACTGACTTTCAGTACCGCGATCCTGCTGATCTCGTTTGCCGGGGGCGACCTCTTCACCGGTAATGCATTCTATTTTGCCTATGCCGCAATGCGGAAAGAACTGAACTGGATCTCGGTAATTAAGCTCTGGGCCGGCAGCTGGCTGGGGAATCTTGCGGGTTGTTTACTATTTGCATTGCTCATCGTGGGAACAGGGATTTTCAACGAACCGACGATCAACGCGTTTCTCTTAAAAGTTTCATCAGCAAAAATGAATGCACCAGGCTGGGAGCTGTTTTTCCGTGGCATTCTCTGCAACTGGCTTATTTGCCTCGCGTTCTTCATCCCGATGTCGATGAAACACGACGGCCCCAGAATATTCATGATGATACTGCTGGTCTTCTGTTTTTTTATTTCAGGTTATGAGCACAGTATTGCAAACATGTGCACTTTCTCTGTTGCCCTGCTGATCGATCACCCGGAAAATATTTCAGTAGCAGGCTTTATACATAACCTGGTACCGGTTACTTTAGGCAACCTGGTTGGGGGTGCGGTGATGACCGGTGCTGTTTACTGGTACCTGAATGATATCCGTACCGGCTTTGAACTGAAACTTTCAAAGGGGAACGCACGCATCAGAACAAAGTACAGCGTGGTTCACCAGGAGATGACCGAGGCGCTTGCAGATCCGGACCAGCTGCAATAATTACTTCAGCCGGTCGAAAGTCTCCTTGCCGCATTTCAGCCAGGCAAGATATTCCTTCCAGTCGGGCGTATACCCTACAGGGTGTGACAACAATCGCTCTTGCGTATCGAGTACAACGTAAAGTGGCTGGGTTACCTGGTTGAAGTTTTCCGCCTGGAACGTAGCCCATTTATCTCCGATGGTTTGTATTCTTTTCTGCTGTCCATCCCTGGTGGTATAACTGATCCGTTCATTCACCGGCAGCTTTTCACGGTCATCCACATAAAGTGACACCAGGATATAGTGCTGGCTGATATAATCGTGCACCTCGGGTTGTGTCCACACATTCTCTTCCATCTTCCTGCAGTTCACACAGGCCCAGCCGGTGAAATCGATCAGCAATGGTTTGTTCTGGCGCCTTGCACTGTCAAGCGCGGCGGCATAGTTGTTAATTACATTTGCTTCCAGGCCCTTGTTCTGAACGTTTTCTTTTCCGTAGATGCTATATGACAATGGTGGCGGAAATCCGCTCAGCCATTTCAGGTTTGCGTATTTCGATTGGGTAAGACCGGGCACCAGGTAGAGAATAAAAAGAATGGTTAACCCGCCGAGCAGTTTGCGGATCAGTCCCGGCTTTTCATCCCTGTTATCGTGTGGCAGGTGTAATATGCCGAACAGGTACAAGGCCAGGCCAATACTGATCAGGATCCAGATGCCAATGAAAACCTCTCTCTTCAGCAGCCCCCAATGCATTACAAGGTCAGCGTTCGAGAGGAACTTGAGTGCCAGCGCCAGTTCCAGGAATGCGAGTACTTTCTTTACGGTGTCAAGCCATCCGCCGGAACGCGGAAGGCTCGCAAGCCAGTGAGGGAATATCGCAAACAAGGCGAAAGGCAGCGCCAGCGCAAAACCAAAACCCGCCAGGCCCGCGGTCAGCGGCCAGGCTCCTTCCGAAATGGAACCAACCAGCAGGGAGCCCAGGATGACTCCTGTACACGAGAAAGAAACGATCACCAGGGTAAGCGCCATAAAGAAAATGCCGCCTATGCTGCCAAGCCCGCTTTTTGAGTCGGCTCTGTTCGCGATACCGGAAGGCAGCGTGATCTCGAAATAACCAAAAAATGAAATGGCGAAGACGATGAAAACAACGAAGAATATCGCGTTTAGCCAGACATTAGTGGAAATATTATTGAATATCTCCGGTTGTACATTTCCGGCGATATGGAAAGGTATGCTGGCGGACAGATAGATCAGGAAAATAAACAGTCCATAGAAAAACCCGTTCCGGACAGCGAGCGCCTTATTCCGGGACCGACGGGTAAAGAATGAAACCGTGACGGGTATCATTGGAAAAACACAGGGCGTGAGTAGCCCGATCAGGCCACCGATAAAGCCAAGGAGGAAAATACCCCAGAGGCTTTTTTCCTGCAGGCTGGTATCGCCACATTGGGAAACAGGGTTGGCGAGGTCTATTGTTTGGATGCGGATATCACCGGAAGCAGCCTTGACGGTAGCCCCTTCCAGCGTGGTTTCAAAATTCGCCTCATTCGCCAGGAACTCCATTTCCTTTGCCATGAAATAACGGATCACACCCGTAGCGGTCGGAGGAACCGTATCAGCTATCCGGATCAGCTGGCTGACGGTAATGTTACCCCGGAAGACTTTCACCTTTGCGGAGAAAACGGGGTCGTCGATCATCGCGGAATCACCCGAGTATCTGACCTGGCCCGCCGGTTTGATCTTTTCATAATCGAAACTGAAACTAACCGGCTCTAATCCTTCTACAGATGGATTCATCCCGTAAACCTGCCAGCCGGCGGGCACGGTGCCCGATGCGGTAATGATGTATTGCTGGCTGTCTAACCGCTGGGTGGTAACCTTCCACTGCACAGCCGGCTCCTGCTGGCAAAAGCCCGTTAGAAAACTGAACAGAAAAGCTATGAACGCAAATAATTTTTGCTTCATGCCATTTTACAATTTGATATCGAATGACTTTGTCGCGGGGGGAAGGCAGCGCTCGTCGTCGCAAACCATGTATTCGACAGTGCCGCTTACGTTGGTCTTTGCGTTTCCACGCAGCACCACCGTTTGAATAAACTCCACTTTATTCGAATAGTATTTTACTTCCACTTCGAAGTTCTCATCATACTGCGATTCCAGCTTACCGTTTTCCTTTACCGCGCCGGACAGGGAAACGAGTGGATTTTTCCTGAACTTGATCTGTGTGGGCAATCCTGCACCTTCGGGTGATTTGGTAGAATAGATGTGCCAGGGCTTAGCCATGGTGGCGGTAATAATGATATCGAAAGTATTCGCGGATTTCTTTTTGGCTGAAAAGCTCCAGCTCACCGGATCCTTTACCTGGCTGAACGCGGCAGTTCCAATCATCAATAACATCAAAACGGATAAGAATCTTTTCATACTTGATTATTTTAACGGCCGGCGCTACTTTGACCGGTCATATCATTTTCAGTTTAACCCGAGCAGTTCGAATACTTTCCTGCCGTCGGTATTACCCAAAGCGGCTGAAGTGGCCCTTTCCGGATGCGGCATCATACCGAACACATTACCTTCCTTATTGCGAATCCCGGCGATATTGCGGCAGGCGCCGTTAGGATTGCAGAAATCAT
>DASVBM010000402.1:0-2756 GCA_036375835.1 Chitinophagaceae bacterium
ATACTCCTTCGGCGAAACAGCTTCCATAACTTTCAACGCCATACGGTTACGGAAATTATTGTTGCCTGTAATAGTCGAGAAGTCGATAAAGGTGTTCCCTAACCCCAATATTAACCTGGAACCGAATACCTGTGCGTGGCACTGAAGGCAGTTAGGTGTAACGATATCAATACCGTTTGCGGTTGTGACGGCGGTGAATTCCGGGCTGAGCAGCGCATTTTTACCGGTCCTGTTCAAAAGATTTGTTTTGTCCTTGCCGTTTAACAGGGTAAAATAGCTCCAGGGTATACCGCTGCGGATGTAATCACCGTTAACAAGGTAATCGTAGCCTCGGGAAACATCGCCGGACCGTTGTTCACTGGGTGGAATGGCAACTGGCCTGTCAAAATCGCTGCCACTGGTGAACGCGATCGAGGTTGCGATGATTACCGTAAGAGTCAGCAGGACGGAGGCTTTTTTCATTCTTACCGTAAGGTAAAGAACGGTAGTTTACCGATATATTAAATATTTACAAATATTTTCAGTTTCAAACCCCGACCTTTGCCAGCTATTTTTTTTGAATCAATATGAACTGGAAGGAAAGGATTTTGTTACTACTGCTCGCGGCGATCAATTTCACGCATATTCTTGACTTTATGATCATGATGCCGCTGGGAAATTTTCTGATGCCATATTTTGGAATTACAACCCAGGAGTTCAGCGTGGTGGTAGCTGCCTACAGCCTTAGTGCGTTCGTGAGTGGACTGATCGCCGCATTCTTCGTTGATCGGTTTGACAGGAAAAAAGTACTGCTGTTTGGTTATACAGGATTCGTCATCGGAACTATTTGTTGTGGTATCGCTCCGTCTTTTGCTTTGTTGCTGGCGGCAAGGATTCTGGCAGGCTTGTTCGGCGGGCTGATCGGAGCACAGGTGCTTAGCATTGTGGCGGACTCTTTCGCTTACGAACGTCGTGGCCAGGCGATGGGTATCCTGCTTTCCGCGTTTTCGCTTGCTTCAATTATAGGTGTTCCACTTTCGCTGGTGCTCGCCGGCCACATCAGCTGGCATGCGCCTTTCATACTGATCGGTGTTTTAGGTGTTGTGATCATCCCGATGGTGTCAAAATATCTCCCACCAATGACGCATCACCTCGATAATCAACCGGGGAAGGTTAAACCGCTGCAGTTGCTGAAGAATGTTTTCAGCAACAAACAACAACTAACTGCTTTACTACTGAGTGGCTCGCTAATGCTGGGTCATTTCCTTATCATCCCTTTTTTGAATCCGTTCATGGAACTCAATGTAGGATTTACCGAAACGCAACGCAACCTGGTTTATATGGTGGGTGGGGTGGCGAGTTTTCTAAGTGCACCCTACATCGGCCGGCTGGCTGACAAATATGGTAAGCACCGCGTCTTTTATATATTCGCCAGCCTTTCCATCATCACCATATTTCTGATCACGAATATGCCCGCTATCCGTTATTATTACGTGTTAATGGTGACAGGTGTTTGGTTTGCATTCAGTACCGGTCGCACGATTCCTGCGCAGGCAATTATCAGCAACGTTGTGCCTTCTGAACAACGCGGCAGTTTCATGAGCTTCAACAGCAGTTTTCAGCAAATGTTCACTGGTACCGCTTCACTGGTTGCCGGTTTTATTGTTTACCAGGGGAAGGACAACAGGATACACGGTTATAACTGGGTGGGATACCTTAGTATCATTGTGGTAATTACTGCGATGCTGATCGCCCGTTCTATTCACACGCATCCGGCAGAAGATCCGGCGATAGCTGATTTGACGGACTAGCTTCAGCTGAACCAGAATTATTTAATTCTCCAGCCTGAAAACAGGATATCTCAGGTGCGCCGGTTCATACCAGGGAGAATTCAGATATACGAATTGCAACTGTGCAGCTGCGGAAGCTGCGAACTTAGGATCATTATTTTTCCGCTCTTCCAGTTTTGCGCGTAGTTCGGGATGCTCATCCAGATATTTTGCCGCTACATCCTCCCATCGGTAATCACTGTACCCTTCTTTCTGCTGCAGAATGGCATCAAAGAAATTCCAGGCAAAGTAGCTGTCATCCCCGGCAGGCTCCAGCATTTCCACGAGAAACCGGTCCGATCGCTGCCCCGTCGGAATGTAATAATCGCCTTTCAGGAAACGAACCGAATCTTTTTTCTGTGTAAGTTTTGTACCGTAATGCTGGTAGTGTTTTTCATATGGCCGCGAACGTGTCTGGTAATCTTCAATCCGGTAAATGTTAACGAGAATAACTGTATCTCTGTTTAAACGTTTCATTTTTACCGCGTTTCGTTCAAGCAACCCAATCACCTGGTGCCATCCCTGTGGGATGATGTAAGCCCTGGGTTTCTTTATGATGCGGGTGCCGGTGAAGTAATTGTAGTAATCCACCTGCTTTGTATAAGGTTTGCTGCGATCGTAGTAAAGTCTTTGCATACCGGTTACCTTGCTTGTTTTAGTGCCGGAAGAATAACCGAGGAAGGTGATCTTGTCCACTTTTGAGGAGTCTTCAATCCAATCCAGCGGATATTCCTGTTGTCTGATCATTGCTTTGATGGATGCTAACCTTTTCTCACGAATTTCTTTTGCATGCAGGGCGCCTTCTTCGATAATTGTCTGCATTAGCGCATAAGTACTTTTCACCCGTACAGGAAAAGGTTTCAACATATGTGTCTCGGGCACAAACGCGATGGTTTGAAATAAAGCAGCATACCCCGACCCAAACCGGGGAGGATCCATAAATGCCGC
>DASVBM010000205.1:0-6556 GCA_036375835.1 Chitinophagaceae bacterium
GATCGACAGCAATACCGTTTCATCGTCATACCACACCGGAATTTTTGTACAGTACACAGATTCCATCCGGATCTCGAATAACACGGTGAACTTTAACGGTGCGAATGCCGCGAACGCTGCCGGTATCAATACCAACTATGCAGACAGTGGTTACCGCATCGAAGGCAACCGGGTAAACATCAACAACACCACTGCAACGGTGTACGGACTGTATATCCAGAACTCAAGGTCTACGATTGCAGACTCGGGCATCATCCGTTCCAATACTGTTATCGCCGACGCGGGTAACGCCGCAACGGTTTATGGCTTAACAGTAACCGGCGCGAAGAATGTAAATATTGTAAATAACGTAGTGGGTATTAACGCCGCCGGCACCACTACTTATGGCTTCCATAGCCTGAACAATACAGAGAATGTAAGATGGTATAACAATACCGCTAACATCACCTCCGCTTCGACCAATGGTTATGCGGCTTATTTCAACCATGGTACAGCAGGACAGTCGAGGGTATTCAACAATATCTTCAACAACACCGGTGGTGGCAGGGCACTGTTTGTAAACAACCCGACGAATTTCTTCGGCGACTACAACATGCTGCACACCTCCGGTACCAACCTGGTACAAACCGGAACCGGATTGCCCACCAACTTCACCAGCCTGAAGCAATGGCAGGATAGCTGGAACTGGGACAGGAAGTCGATTGACTATGTTCCTGCACTGGTGAGCAATACCGACCTGCGCCCGAACATCGCCGACGACAAATCGTGGGCAATGCATGGCCGCGGCGTGCAGATACCCGGCAACTCTTATGATTTCTATGGACAGTATCGCCCGCAGACATTAACCGAGGGCGTACCTGACCTGGGTGCGTTTGAGTTCTACCCGAACGTACTGCCTACGGTACTCCCGGCGTTCCCGGCTACCCCGGCTGCGAATACAGAACAGTATTTCGTGTACGGCACGGATACCGTGATGAAGATCAAGTGGGGTGCAGTGGCTCCTCCAAGCGTGGAAGTAAGGAGATACTCCGGTGTGATTGCTCCGGGCCTTGGATTGAATGTTCCGATCCCGCGTCCCGACTCGATGTACTTCTATACTTCGGTGGAAACACCAGGCCCGAATTATTACAGCTATTCAGCCAAGCTCTACTATTGGGAGTCATGGATGGCTTCTATACCGGAAGAATACATGATCGGTATGGGCCGCAGGCTTGAATCCAATGCATGGGTGGTTGGCTACAACTCGAAGAATAATCTGATCAAGAATGAGATCAGCCAGGAGTCGCTCAATTATTTCGACCTGTTTACCGGCCTGATCAACCCTGCTGCGCAGAAAGATTCGGATGACAGTACCTCCAACAGGGGTAAGGACTTCTGGATCGGCTACCAGCGTACCAATGGTTTCAGCCAGGGTAACGCCCAGCAGATGGTGCTGTACTTCGGTGCCGGAAATACACAGGCGAACGTTACGGTTACTATTGAAGGAACGAGTGGTACGCCGTGGGTACGCAACTACGTGGTGCCACCGAATTCAGCGATCCAGAGCGACTTTATACCGAAAACCGCACCAGACGATGCCCGCTTACAGACTGAAGGGCTTCATGCGAAGAAAGGTATTCACATCGTGAGTGATGTGCCGATCGTGGCCTATGCGCATACGTATGAGAGCACGAACTCAGGTGCTACCATGCTGATGCCGACTACGGTTTGGGGTTATGAATACTATACGCTTAATAATCGTCAGTATTACAGTGCCGCAGGCGGTATTCCTTCGGCTACGGTATTCCATATTGTGGCCAAGGAAGACAGTACCTGGGTGGAGATCAATCCATCGAAAACTACTGTTACTGGATGGACACCAAACGGTGGCGCTCAGCCCAACGGCAGCTACCTCGTTAAGCTGAACAAGGGCGATGCTTACCAGGTGATTGGTGGTGTACTTGCAGGTACGGAAGGTCTGGACCTTACCGGTAGTTATGTGAAATCCATCGCCAATGCCCAGGGCCAGTGTTTCCCGATCGCGGTATTTGCAGGAAGTTCAAGAACCGGCTTAGGATGTGGAGCCAGTGCAGGTAGCTCCGGTGACTTCATCGTACAGCAGATCTTCCCTTACCAGGCGTGGGGTACTAAATATGCTACCGCACCTCCGAGCAACCAGAATGGCCCGAACGCGAGCAGTAATATGACGAATATATTCAGGGTAATGGTGAAGGATCCCGCTACGCAAGTGAAACGGAACGGTGTGGACCTTCCGCTGGCATCACTGATCAACGGCCGTTACTACCAGTTTGAAAGCGGTACAGGCGATTACATAGAGGCAAATAAGCCGATTATGGTCGCTCAGTATATGCCTTCGTCCGGATCCTGTACAAATACAACAGGTAATGGTGACCCTGAAATGTTCTACCTCAGCCCGATTCAACAGGCGGTAAGGACTACCCAGTTCTATCGCAACGAAGAGTCCGGCATCACGGTGAACTTTATTACCCTGGTGATCCCAACCGAAGGGTTGACCAGCCTGAGGATCGATGGTGTGAACTGGCAGACATACCCGCCTTCTGACGTGTATGCTTACAACCACCCGAACCTTCCGAACTATTCTATCGTTACCAAGCGCTGGCCGGGCACTTCCGGATCGAGCATCGTGGAAAGTGATTTTCCGTTTACAGGTATCGTGTACGGATTGGGCAGCGCGGAAAGCTATGGTTATAACCTCGGTACTTTGGTAAGGAACCTGAATAACTCAACGATCATTGATAACACACTCGACCCGGATTCTACTGCAACAGGATACACCTGCCAGGGTGCACCGTTTACCCTGACAGCACTGCTGCCGGTAGCACCGGATTCAATCCGCTGGAATTTCAGCGCGGTATCATGGTTAACTCCGAATGTAGACAGCATACAGCATAATCCTGTGCCGATCGACACCGTTGAGGTGGATGGGGTGCTCTACTATGTTTATACAGTGAACCAGAGCTTTACCGCGGATACGGTGGGTAACCTTTCAATTCCGGTTACTTATTATTCACAGGAACTTGAGAGCTGCGATAAGAGCCGTGTAGGCATGCTGCTCTTCCAGATACTGCCTTCACCGGTGACCGACTTCCAGGTAGCATTCTCCAGTGGCAACCCGAATGCCTGCGAAGGCGACCTGGCAACGTTCACTGCGGACATTGTTACCGCAAACGGTATACAGGTGAACCAGTGGAACTGGACCTTCCATGACGGTACAACGCCGTCTGGCCAGATTCAAACGAAGACCTACCCGACACCGGGAAGCTATCCGGTGAGCCTGCGCGGTATCACCGCAGACGGTTGTATCTCTGATACCACCAAGATGGTAACGGTGAACGCCAAACCCACAGTAGACGTAGTGAACGCGAATGTGGAGGTTTGTCCGGGTACAGACGCAACGTTCAATGTACAGAACCCGATTGCAGGGGCAACCTACTACTGGTACAATGTACCGACCGGTGGCAGCCCGCTGGATTCAGGTGTCAGCTATACGGCTACCGGTGTAGTGCCTCCGGCTACGTTCTATGTAGAAGGAAAATCGCCAGCCGGTTGTATCAGCGTGGTCAGGAAACAGGTAGACGCGGTATTACTGTCGCAGCTGGCTGCACCAGTGGTTACGTTTACCAGTTCGACCAGCAACTCCGTCACCTTCAGCTGGAGCGCTATAACAGGTGCCAGCGGCTATGAGGTGTCCACAGATGGTGGTGCTACATGGTCCGCACCGAGTACCGGGGCAACAGGATTGTCGCATACGGTATCTGGATTAACAGGGCTTCAGCAAACCTGTATCCTGGTGAGGGTACTGGGTACGCAGGCCTGCCAGACCAATACTTCGACGTCGGTTTGTGGTTGTACCAACTCTGCGGTTGTGGTTACCAACCCGATCGTGAGCGTATGTACCGGTGCAACCGCCACATTCATAGTGCAGGCACCGATAGCCGGCGCGACCTATACCTGGTATAACGCCGCAACAGGCGGTACCGCGTTGGGTACCGGAACCACCTGGACCTCTCCAACAGTAAGCGGTTCTACCAATTACTGGGTGGAGGCAACCAATGGAACCTGTACCGGCAGCCCGAGAACACAGGTAACTGCGAATATTTTGCCACCGCTGGCCCAGCCAGTAGTGACAGCAGCGGGAGCGACCGTTAATTCGCTCACATTTACATGGCTGGCTGTACCGGGCGCAGCGTCGTATGAAGTATCGATAGATACCGGCGCCACCTGGGTAACGCCAAGCTCAGGCGCCACAGGCCTGACCCATGTCATCAACGGTCTCGCGCCGGTAACCAGACGATGCCTGATGGTAAGAGCGATCGGAACGATTGCCTGCCAGACCAGCCAGTCCGTTGCGGTTTGCCAGATGACCAAACCAGACCAGATTTTCATCCCGAACACCCTTACACCAAATGCAGACGGAAAGAATGATGTGCTGATCGCTTACGGTTTTGCTATCCAGACCATCCAGTTCATGGTATTCAACCAGTGGGGCGAAAAGATCCACGAAGTGACGACCAGTGCGCAGGATGCGAACGGTGGGTTCGCGGTTTGGGATGGTAAATACAAAGGCACAGTACAACCGGTGGGTGTGTACGTGTATACAGCGAAGATCACACTGAAAGACGGAACCGTGGTGCAGAAGTCAGGAGCTTTGAATATTGTAAGATAAAAGCCAGTGAGATCCACTATGACCAGATTGAAAAACCTGATAGCGACAGTTGTATTAAGCTGTATAGGGGTAGCCAGCCTCGCCCAGGACGTTTCCAATAAAGGAAAAGAGTTCTGGGTGGGGTATGGTCACCACCAGTTCATGGAGCCGGGACAGGGTAACTCGCAAAACATGACGCTTTACCTCAGCACTGAAGAGCAGGCGGCTACTGTTACGGTAGAGATAGACAGCAGCTCCAATCTTCCGAACGTGCCCAGCACCTGGTGGAGGAGAACCTATAATATTCCCCCTTATACGGTGATCGATATTGAAACAACCAACGCAAATACGAATACAGCGTCGGCCGGACCGATTGGGCCCATCCCTAAGTCCGGTTCTCAGGATGCCAGGCTGGTCACTGATCCTCCACCAATCAGTTCCGGGGGAGCGGGAATATTCAGGAAGAAAGGGATTCACATTACCAGTAACGTTCCCATTGTAGCTTATGCACACATCTACGGGTCGGCATCATCCGGCGCAACAATGCTATTGCCGGTAACGGCCTGGGGTTATTCATATGTATCTCTCAACAGTTTGCAGAGCTACTCATCCAACTGCTATAACTGGATGTACGTAGTGGCCAGCAAGGATAACACGATTATCGAGATTACTCCTTCAGTGAAAACCCGGGCACAGGATAAAACCGGGATGCAGCCCGGCGTGCCTTTCCAGGTTACCTTAATGAAAGGCCAGATATACCAGGTCATCGGTGCGAACCTTAGTTCCGACGCAAATGGTAATGGCGGCACCAATAGTGACGGCTATGAATTGTCCGGTACCAAAGTGCGATCGGTAAACTGTACACCGATTGCGGTGTTTGCGGGCAGCAGCCGTACGGCCAACGACGCCTCCTGCGGCAGTGGCGGAGGGGACAACGACAACCAGCAACTCTTCCCGCAGCATGCCTGGGGTAAGCGATACCTGACAGCGCCGTTCTCCGGTTCGTCAACACCATCATCGTTTGGTACTTCCACTTACAAAGTCGCCGTCATAGATCCGACAACGGTGGTGAGAAGGAACGGCGTGGCACTTACGGGACTGATCAACGGCAACTATTACCGTTTTGAAAGCAATACTGCTGATTTCATTGAGGCCGACAAGCCGATCATGGTTACACAGTTCATGACAGGCGGCAGCTGCCTGGGTGCTGGTGGACTGGGTGATCCGGAGATGGTGGTAGTGGCCCCCATAGAGCAGGCTATTCCACAAGTTGGTTTCTACCGGAATACAAAAGAAAATATCAGTGTAAACTACGTAACCCTGATTGTACCAACCGCAGGGTTGAGCACTATGAAGATTGACGGCGCTACGCTGGCTGCGCAGCCGCCGGGTACCGTTTATACCTATAACCACCCGCAGAACCCCCAGCCGGGTTTGCTGGGCCGTCCCTATACTGTAGTGGTGAGAAGATGGTCTCCTGCATCGAAATCGCAGGTACTGATTTCCTGCGACTCACCATTCAACGCGATCACCTATGGATTGGGCAGCGTTGAAAGCTATGCATACAGTGCCGGAGCGCTGGTGAAGAACCTGAACTTCCTCACGGGTATTTCGAACCTTGCTAAAACGGCTTCGTATCCGCATCATGATTTTACCGCTGTGAATACGCCATTCAAGCTGTCTGTGCTGGTGCGATACGCTCCGACAAAAATCACCTGGTTCTTCAGTCAGAAAACACCGGCCAATACGCTGGTTGCCTTGTCGGATGGCGTTGCGCCCGACGTGAATACCTCTGTTGACTATGTAATGAACCCGGCAGTGATGACGGATACAGTAATGGTTAACGGCATACAGTATTTCCGGTATATGTTGCCTGATTCGTTCAAGGCT
>DASVBM010000428.1:0-4093 GCA_036375835.1 Chitinophagaceae bacterium
ATAGTTGCCTTCATTGTCAACAATCAGTGCGTTACCAGGAGTCAGTTCCTGAACCTCGTTTTCCGGTACGTTGAAAGCAGTTCTGATAGCTGCCCTTTCGCTGGCCGCCACCACCACCTCTTCATTGGCGTAGTAATAAGCGGGCCTGATTCCGTGTGCATCGCGCATTACGAAGCTTTGCCCGTTGCCGATAAGTCCGCCAATGGTATACCCGCCATCAAATAGCGGGATTGCTTTCTTCAGAACTTTTTCGATATCTGCGGCATTGGGGTTTGCCTTGTCTTCCTGCTCCAGGAAATGATGGATCACTTCCATCATGGCGGCAAGGTCGCTTTGACGCTGGAACTCGCCCGGATCAACGTTTACGAGGCCAAATAGTTCCTCGGTATTCACCAGGTTGAAATTCCCGGCGAGCGCGAGGTTCCTGCCGGGTACCAGGTTTCTTTTAATAAACGGGTGGCAGAATTCAACATTGTTGCGCCCCTGGGTTCCATAACGCAGGTGCCCCAGTAATAATTCGCCCAGAAACGGGAGGTGACCCTTCAGCAGGCCGGGATGCTTCTTGATATCCGGCTGGTATTTTTCCAGTTCAGCCAGGTCCTGCCCGATCTTGAAGAAGATATCGGCAATAGGTTGCTGGGCATTGCTGCGAATCCTGTGAAGGAATGGATAACCTGGTTCTGTGTTCAGTTTTACAGAAGCGACTCCCGCGCCGTCCTGTCCGCGGTTGTGTTGTTTTTCCATCAGGAGGTATAGCTTATTGAGGCCATACATCACTGTTCCATACTGCTGCAGGTAAAAAGAAAACGGCTTCCTCAGGCGGATGAATGCCAGTCCGCATTCATGTTTTAGTTCGTCGCTCATGGTATTGCAGCCGCAAATCTACAGTATTGCCCCGAACCCGCCGATTCAGGCGGCAAGTGCTTCGGGCTTAAGTGTTTCGGCCAGGCGCAGGAATTCTGTAATAAACGTGTGTACGTTATTGGTGAAAGAATCGTCCACCAACTGACCTTCGGCATCGAATTTTTTGTCGGCGTGCGGTACGATCAGCATATAAGGAGACGCGATGCCAAACAGCGCCGCCACGAAAAGAAGACACTGCTGGCTTGCGCGCATCCCGCCCATAGCGCCAACTGAAGAAGTGACGATCCCGAAGGGTTTACGCGCCTGTTTCGGAAAATGATCCATAAGGTTCTGGAGCGCCGGCGAATAGCTGCCATTGTATTCGGGTGTTACTATGATGAAGGCGTCTGCTGCGAACATTCTTTCGGCTAAGGGCCTGAACTGCCCCGGAGTCTTATCTACCGTTGTCCAGACCTCCTGTAGCAAGCCGAGGTCCCACTCCCTCACGTCGATGAGTCCAATCCTGTGATCCGTTTTTTCCGATAATGCCTGCCGGAGGTGGAGTGCTACCCTCCAGGAGACGCTGTTTTTTCTCGGACTGCCTGATATAATTTCTATGTTCATGTATCATTTTTTGCGTCGCTATTCGCGGCAGTTCACGGGATTCATACCCATAACCCAACTCACTCCCTGGAACTGCCACCGATATAGCGCACTAGGCTGTTGCAGCCTTCGTATCTTTTCCGGCTGTTGTGTTTCCGGCTTCAGCCTGCTTTACGAATTCCACGTTCATTACCAGTTTAACCGTATCGTCCACTACCAGGCCACCGGCTTCGGTAACCGCGCTCCACTTCAGGCCAAACTCCTTCCGGTTGATCTTCCCGGTTACTTCAAAGCCTGCGCGCTCATATCCCCAGGGGTCTTTGGTACTGCCATTGTATTCTACGTCGAGTTCAACCGGACGGGTGATGTCGCGTATGGTGAGGTTGCCTTTAAGCGTGTAGTCGCCTTCACCATTTTTTTCAACACTGGTAGAATGGAAAGTCAGTTTCGGAAACGATTCGGCGTTAAAAAAATCATCACTCTTCAGGTGGGCGTCGCGTTGTTCGTTCTTGGTGTCTATGCTACTGGTGTCTGCTTCGAAATAAACCTTCGCATCCCTGAAATCTTCGTTCGGGGTTTCAACGGTTGCGTCGAATTTTTTGAAATAACCGGTTACGGTTGAGATCATCAGGTGCTTCACCTTGAACATGATATCGGAATGGTCTGCATCAATCTTGTACGTTGCCATAATTGTTTATTTAGTCATTATTGTTTTCTGCCTCAATTAATGTGCTAACACTGGTCACCGCGTGTTAAGTTCCATCGGAACCTCAATCAGCAGCAGTTCAGCGGCTGTTTCCGCCTTTATGGGAAGCGAGTCTGTGTCCCAGATGCCGGCAGCATCTCGTTGATGGAGTGTTATACCCGCCACCGATAACCGGCCGGATAAAAGAAAAGCATATACGCCATTTCCTTCACGGTGCAGGTGGTAAGTAGTCTCAAAACCCTGGTCAAGATTGCCGAGCGCGAACCATGCATCCTGATGGATGGTTACTGCAGCAGGATCGCCGGGGGCGACCACAACCTGCAGCCTGTTCCGGCGGTCTTCGGGGTTGAAGGTTTTTTGCTCGTAACGAGGAGGAATATTACGCTCTTTGGGAAATACCCAGATCTGGAGAAAGCTTACATCTGCATTGCTGTCTGCGTTCATTTCACTATGCACAATACCAGAGCCGGCGCTCATGATCTGAACATCGTTTTGCCTGATCAGCTCACTGCGGCCGGTACTGTCTTGGTGCTTAAGTGCACCACTTAAGGGAATCGAAACGATCTCCATATTATCGTGCGGATGCTTTCCAAATCCTTCTCCGGCTTTTACCTTGTCATCGTTCAGGACTCTCAGCGCACCGAAGTGTACTTTATCCGGGTTATAATACTGCGCAAAGCTGAATGAATGCCAGCTGTTCAGCCAGCCATGATCAGCGTGGCCGCGCTCATTTGCTTTGTGTATTACTGTTTTCATAATGATGCTTTTTTTAATTGTTGTAATACTAAATACGTGTATGTACATCTATTCTTACAAAAAAATATCATTCTTCTTTTTCCCTGAGCTTTTCCAACAGGTTGTTCAGCTGGTTTGCTTCTTCTTCGTTTAGAGTAAGGGTGGAATCAAACAGCTGGTCGATGTTTTTGGTGGCGTCTTCCAGAATACCGAGGCCTGCTGCGGTGATAGTGATCACCGTTTCCCGTTTGTCAATTGCCGAGGTTGATCGTTTCACCCATTTTTTTGCTACCAGCCGGTCGATGATGCGGGGAACGTTTGAATTTTTCTCCATCATTCGGCTTGCGATATCGCGTACGCACATCTGCTCGGGGTGCTTTCCCCGCAGGATGCGCAGCACATTGTATTGCTCGTGCGTGAGTCCGAAAGTTTTCAAGACCTTACTGAGCAGCGATTTGATCCACCAGGCAGTATACAAACAATTCAGCGAAGCCTTTTGCTGCGGGCTGCGGAACTTTCCGGATTTGAGTGCGTCTTCCAGTTTCACGGTACAAATATATGTATATACACCTAATACTTAAGGTTAAACTTTCAATCGACTGTATTTCAATTCGTTACTCATTGATTGCGCGGCCGCCTTCTCCCAAAAGGTCTTTCAGGTGCAGGAGGGTCACGCGTACTTCAGCAATCGGGTAGAAGCGGTAAACCTCAGGTGTCTTCCCCGATTCCACCGAAATTGAAGTCATCTGGTGAAAAGGAGTAACGATATGCGCATCGGTATTGTCGGTCACTTTAACGGCATGGAGCGGCAGGATGTAAAAAGTTTTCTTTTCTGCAGACACCCTTCCAGTGAGGATTTGTTCAAGTGAATCAATATTAGCGCGTAGTTCAGGCTCGGTAATCGTCCGACCCTGTGTTTTGGGGGCTGTGTAGTTTACCAGGCTTCCAACGATGGTATCTTGTTTCAGGTTGATGATAAACAAGCCACTTCCATCCAGTTGCACGGTATTTTTACCAAAAGGCGTATTCAGTTCCATCGGAACCTGGCCTTCGTCATGAATCAGCACTGTTTTTTCTTCGTGCCCCTGTCCGCTTGCATCTATTTTCCGGTTGTCGGTATCGATATTCGCGCTGCCCTGGCTGAGTACAATAACTTTTTTATGGCCGGCTGCGCAGGAGGCTAACATCATCAGAACAGGTACGAGC
>DASVBM010000172.1:0-2936 GCA_036375835.1 Chitinophagaceae bacterium
TGGCCCTGGGCCTGCGAAACAAACCAGTATCTATGAAAAAGATCGCTTTAACTGCATTGGTCTCAGCGTGTTTCATGTTTTTCACCGAAGCAGGCGCACAGCCGCCGGCGTTCGGGATCCGCGCGGGCGCGAACTTCAGCACCCTCACCGGAAAGGATAATAACGGCTATGAATTCACCAACCGGATGAAGACAGGGATTCACGCCGGTGTAAACCTGAGCATCCCGGTGGCGCAGGATTTTGTTGTGCGGCCGGAACTGTTGTATTCAGAAAAAGGCGCCGAGTCCCCCGCCGGCAATCAATATAAACTCAGCTATGTGGAAGTACCGGTGAACCTTATTTACAAACCCGTTCTGGGCAAGGGCAGGCTGATGCTCGGCTTCGGACCTTATATGGCTTTTGGCGTAGGAGGGAAAGTAACATTTACCAACGGCGAAATACATGATGTGGCCTTCCGCAGTAATGTAACGGAACCCGAGGCAAGAACGGCATATTACCGGTCTACCGATGCAGGTCTGAATGTGCTGGGAGGTTATGACTTTGGAAGATTATCGGTGCAGCTCAACGGACAACTTGGTATGACGAATATCTATCCCGAGTTTAACGGTGTTGAACCAACCGCCCGTTTAAAGAACCAGGGCTTCGGTGTGAGCCTTGGTTTGAAACTATAGCCATAACCACGGGCGCTACTGAACTGTCCTGCACACGTTGCAGGGCAGTTTCATTTTGAGCTGCTGCGCTGCCGGCTAATCCGGTATCTTTATACAAACGGTGCCGATGTTTTCATGGTTTCGGAAAAGAAAAAGCGGACCGGTGATCCGCGATATCGTCTTTGCCACAGAAGCGGCGAAACAGAAAGCGCTTTTCGAACTGGCTTCAACCTCACCCCTGACTGTTTTTGTTGCCTGGTTTGAGAACACCCGTGACAGGCTCCGGGAATATTTCGACTACCATCATAACGAATCTTCCGTGATCACTTACCGGGAGCTGAGAACGGCGCTCCACCGGGATCTTGTTTTCGTAGAACACTACCCGTTGAATGAAAAAGAAAACAACGTTTTTCAATCCCTGGAAGCCAAAGCCATCACCGTCTACTCATCGCTGGACGAACCCCTGTTCCGCCGTTTTGGCGGCGACAGGATCAGCGTTTTACTGGAAAAAATGGGTTTGGATGAAAACGAACCCATCAGCCATCCCCTGATCACGAAGTCCATTCACGGGATCCAGGAAAAGATCGCTGCAAACATCACCATCGACCAACCGGCCGCGGGCATGGAGGAATGGATGCAAAAAAATGTTACACCCGGTATGGCCGGGGCAGGTTGAACGGCCTCCTGCTTTAATTTTACCCGATGGCAACAGCAAAGGAGAAACTGCGGGTCGATAAATATCTCTGGTCGATCCGTTTGTTTAAAACGCGCAGCCAGGCTTCGGAGGCCTGTGAAAAAGGAAGGGTGAAACTGAATGGCACCGCGGTGAAACCTTCCAGGACCGTGAACCCGGGTGATGAGTACGAGGTGAAAACCGAAGCCCGCAAATGGGTGGTCAAGGTAACGGCTTTGCTGGACCACAGGGTTCAGTATTCCGAAGCAATCAACTATTACATCGATCTCACTCCCGCCGAAGAAATTGAAAAGCTGCGTTTCCAGGCCGAAAGCTTCCACACAGGCAAACGCCTCAGTAAACTGGGCCGGCCCACAAAAAAGCAAAGAAGGGATATGGAAGGTTTTATGGACGAAGAATGAGGCGGCAGGCCGGGCGGGAGCATTTTTCCGGGAGATATCAGCTTTCTTTGTTATATTAACCAATCCTTTTAACCCTCCGAATCTTAAAACATGAAATCCTCATTACTCCTGCTGGCCTTTTCCGTTGCATCGGTATTTGCAAACGCCCAGCGCGACTCCATCAAACTCAACACAGAATCAACCGTCCAGATTGAAGCAAAATTTCCCGGTGGCGTTGTTGCCTGGGGAAGGTACCTTTCAGCAAACCTGAACAACGAGCTCGCGGACTCCTGCCTGACGATACCGAAAGGAAAAAAAATGGTGAAACAAACCGTGATCGTTTCTTTCATCGTGGACAAAGAAGGCAGAATATCTGACGCCAAAGCCGAGAACGCCGGCGAAGTTCACCCCCGGCTTGCCGCCGAAGCAGTCAGGGTGGTGCTCCAGGGTCCCAACTGGGTTCCCGCAACGCAGAACGGCCGCAATGTGAATTACCGGCAAAAGCAAAGTATCACCTGGGTGCTTTCCGAAGATTGATTGATTAAGGGGCAGACCTTTGAACGGGCCGCCCACCGTTGTCTCCGCTGCGATATTCTATATTTGCCGGATGCAGATAGATATTCTCTCCGTGGTACCCGAGTTGCTGGAAAGCCCGTTCAGCCACAGCATTCTGAAGCGTGCGCGTGAGAAAGGCCTCCTGCAGGTGAATACGCATAACCTCCGCAAATGGGCGATCAACAAACATGGCCAGGTGGATGATTACCAGTACGGCGGCGGCGCGGGAATGGTGATGATGTGTGAACCCATCGCGAATGCGATAGAGGAGTTACAGCGGGAACGCAAATACGACGAGATCATATACATGACGCCGGATGGCGATCATTTCCGGCAGCAAACAGCCAACCGCCTTTCATTGAAAGAGAACCTGCTGATCATTTGTGGTCATTATAAAGGTATCGACCAGCGGATCCGCGATACCTACGTTACGATGGAGATTTCCGTAGGCGATTACGTACTGAGTGGCGGAGAGCTGGCCGCCGCAATTGTGGTGGACGCGGTGGGCAGGTTGCTTCCCGGGGTCCTGAACGATGAAACCTCCGCTTTGTTCGACTCTTTCCAGGACAATTTGCTGGCGCCGCCGGTCTACACCCGGCCGGAAAACTGGCGCGGAATGAAAGTACCGGAGGTGCTGCTCTGTGGCGATCCCAAAAA
>DASVBM010000246.1:0-7692 GCA_036375835.1 Chitinophagaceae bacterium
CGGCGGTGGACGGGGAATGGGTATGATCAGTAATTTCATCGGTGGTAACCAGCCAGGTATTGCAAGAACACTTGCCGGCGGCTTAAACTACAATGATGCATGGAGCAGGAACACCGCTGTGAGTGGCAGTTATTTCTACAACAATATGAACATCCTCAACGGCAGTGATCGTTACCGGGAATTCTTTTTAAAGAATGATTCATCGTTATTCACCTCAAGCCGTAATGAGTCCCGCAATAAAAACCAAAACCACCGGTTTAACTTCGAAATCGACCAGAGACTGGATTCATTTAATTCGATATTGATACGGCCAGCGTTTAGTTTCCAGGATAATACAAGCTTCTCCGGGAGCATCTCGCGTACTACAAAAGGCAAAACAATCAACCGAAATGCCCAGGATCTTTCCAATTACTCTGATGGAAACGGCTACACATTCAACAATTCCGTTTTATTCCGGCACCGTTTCGGACGGAAGGGGCGGACATTCTCGCTGAACCTGACGCAGTCGCTGAACAACAATAGCAGCGATCGGCGGAGCCTGAACTATAATACCTTCTACGCGCCGGTTAACTTCACAGACACTTCAGACTACATAACAGCTCAGGAACGCTCCGGTAAAACATTTGGTGCTACCGCCTCATATACTGAACCGATCGGTAAAAGATCCCAGATGGAGCTCAGTTACAATTACAATAACAACCGCAATAATTCCGACCAGGATGTGGTAAGTTATGACCAGGCATCGGGCAAATATGTACAGGACGATACCCTGAGTAATGAGTTCTATAACACCAGCATCTCGCACCGGGTAACGGCCAGTGTACGGCAACAGATCAATAAAGACTGGAACTGGGTGGCCGGTATCGGCATCCAGCATTCTGAACTCACCAGCGATAACAGGAGCCGCAAACAGTACTTCACCCAATCATTCGACAATTTCTTTCCAACTGTTTCTATCCAGTACAGTAAGAACCGCGCGCGGAACATCCGTATCAATTACCGTGGTTCAACGCGCCAGCCCGCAATTACGCAACTGCAGGATGTGATTGACCCAACCAATACGCTGAGTACCCGGCGCGGTAATGCAGCGCTGGACCAGGAGTTTGTTCACAGCTTTAACCTGATGTACGCAAGCTTTGACATTTTCACATTTAAAAATTTTTTCGCGGGAATTAACGGCGGCTTTACCTCGAATAAAATATCCAACTATGTAACCACCAATTCGACTACAATGCCAGGACTGTCGGATGATGGTGTACCAGTGGCACCAGGCGGGCAACACACTACCTACACTAACCTCGATGGCGCGTTTAATTTCGCCACCTTCATGAACATCGGCTTTCCGGTGAAGAAACTCAAGGGCAACCTGAACCTTACATCAACAGTGGCCCTTAATCGAGATGTATCGATGGTCAGGGATATTTCGGAGGCCAGCCCATCCACCGCTTATACCCGGAATTATGTATTCGCAGAACGCGTTTCTTTCAACATGAATATCAGGGAAAGATTTGACCTGAACCTTTCCGGCACCTCAACCTACTCGATGGTTAAGAACAGCCGTCAGCCCAGGCTCGATGCCGACTACTTCACGCAGATGATCTCACTGGAACCCACCTACAGCAGTAAGAAGGGCTGGATTTTCGCGTTGGATTTCGATTACAATTTTTACCGGGGACAAAGTGAAGGTTATAACCAGGAAATACCACTGCTGAATGCGTCGATTGCAAAACAACTGTTTAAAAACAAGGCGGGTGAACTGAAGATCCAGGCATTTGACCTGTTGAATCAGAACCAGAGCATCACGCGGACAGTTGAAACCAACTATGTAGAGGATGCGAACACAAGGGTGCTGCAGCGTTATTTCATGGTTTCATTCACCTATCACCTCAGAAAATTTGGCCAGAATACAATGCCCGGGTTCTTCAACATTTTCCGCGGTGCTCCCATGCCGGGTACGCAGGTCAAAGTGGTGAATTGAGCTGCGGTCGCTGAGGCTGCGGGATCTAGCGGATGCTGGTCAGAAAAATGCCTTCGGGAGTATCCTAGTCTTCCTCTTCCTTCGGCACACCTATGATGCCTTCAATAAGTGATGCGGTAAATGAAACGATCAGGCTGAAGAACAGCGCAGTCAGCCAGGAGTTGATGGTAAAGCCGGAGACAAGTTCGTCAACGAACAAAACAATAAACACGTTTATCACCAGGAGGAAAAGTCCGAGGGTGAGAACCGTAATGGGTATGGTCAACAGTACCAGCAACGGTTTCACAAAAGTATTCAGCAGGCCAAGCGCAAGCGCTACGATCAGGGCAGTGAGTGTGTTATTGATTTCAACACCCGGCAGCAGCCAGGCAGCGACGAGTACGGCAAGTGAAGTAGTAACTGTTCTGATAAAAAACCGGCCCATATTCGCGCCAAATATAGCGGATCGTGGCGAGACTGGCCTATATCACCACCAGTTCGTAAAATTCATCGGGGTTAAGGTATTTGTTAGCGGCCTGCTGCAGCTCTTCGGCCGACACAGTTTTGATAACATTGATACTGTTATAGAAGTATGATTCCGGAAGGTTATTCAAAACATAATTCTTCCATCTGGCTATGATCTGGAACGGACCGTCCAGGTCGCCGAGAATAGTGCCGATCATGAAATTGCGGACCAGCGCAAGCTCTTCTTCATCGACCGGCGTTTCACGAAGGATGCGCATTTCTTTGTAAACCTCGTCTATCGTTGCCCGGCATACATCACGGCCTGCCTCAGTACTCACCATCCACGCGCTGGTTTGGATATGGTTCTGAAGATAGCTGTGTATTCCGTAAGTATAGCCCTTGTCTTCACGGATGTTGCTCATCAGCCGCGAACCGAAGAAACCGCCGAAGATATTGTTGAGCACTGCTACTTTCTGGAAATCGGGATGATGCCTGTTCGGGAAAGGGCGCGCGATTCTGATGGCTGCCTGCACGCCATTGGGATCGTTTAATATGTCGAACCGCTTTTCCGCTGCCGGCGAAGGCTCAATTGCTGTTTCGGGAATGGTTTGCTGGTTGAAAGGCAGCCTGCCGAATATCTGATTCAGCTGCTCATGAATGTCAGCCGGCAGTTTGCCTGCCACGAACATTATGCACCTTCCTTTATGGTAATACTTATCAAAAAAAGCCTGCAGCGATTCACGCTGCAACTGGTTATAATCAACGGTTGACGTATACCTGCCATAGGGATGATGGAACCCGAAAAGGTATTCATCGATTAAACGATTTGCGACAAAATCGCACTTGCGAAGATTGACCTCAAGTCGCTGCTTCTGGTTTTGTTTGTAGATTGCAAGCTCTTCCTCCGGGAATACGCTTTCCGTAAGTATTTCTGCTGCAACAGGCAACAACTCCGGCAGGTGCTTCGTCAGGCAATGCAGGCTGAGCGTAGCCGTTTCATTATAACAGTGGCGATTGAGGTAGGCGCCGTAGAATTCGAAATGTTCACTGATGGCGTAAGCAGTTTTCTGCCTGGTGCCGTTCTTCAACAGGAAATTGGTCGTTGCGGCAACTATATTCTGGTCCTCGTAGCTGTTACCGGCGAAGAACACCCATTCCACCAACATCACTTCTTCTTCACCTGCATTCACTGCGTACACCTCAACGCCGTTATCCAGTTTAAATTTATCGCACGGTGGCAGTGCCAGATCGAATTCAACGGGGTCGTAAATATGAGGTGCCTTTTTCCTGTTTACCATGCTTAATTCTTACTGTAGTAATGCAGCGTATTGCTGTTGTTAACATCGAATAACCGCTTGCTGTATTCGAGAATATCCGATGACGTGACCTCCTGGTATTTTTCAAGCTCGCTGTTCATCAGTCCTGCGTCACCAAGCAGTTCATAAAAAGCCAGGCTGTTCGCGCGGTTCATGACACTCATGTCTTCGAAGGCAATGACGCTCTCGGTTTTGTTTTTTACCTTCTGGAGTTCCGGCGCGCTCACCGGTTCCGACTGGATCTTCGCGATGATCGCGTTCACCGCGGCTTCGGCAGCCTCCATCTTCACCCCCTTTATCAGTTTTCCCTCGATCGTAAATAATCCCTTTTCAACACTGCCAAAGTGATAACATTCGATATTTGAAAACAACTGCTTTTCTTTCACCAGCTCCTGGTAGAGCCGCGATGACGTGCCTCCCCCTAAAATTTCGGAGATCAGGTCTGCAACATAATACCCCTTGTCCAGCCTGGCGTCCATATGCCAGGTCTTGTACAATGCATCCAGTGGAACATCCTCGTGCACTTCCAGCAGTCGCGGAGCTGCTTGCTGAGGTTCTTCCGGCAGGCTGCGCAGGTATTTTTCACCGCGCTCTATGTCGCCGAACCACTTTTCGGCAAGCCGGCGCACTTCATCGGACTGAACGTTTCCCGCAACAACCAGGATGGCGTTGACGGGACGATAATGCCGGAAGAAAAACTGTCTTACGTCATCGATCTTCGCTTCTTCTACATGCCTGAGTTCTCTCCCGATCGTCATCCACTTATATGGATGCACCTGATATGCGAGTGCCCGCATTTTATGCCAGGCGTCTCCGTAGGGTTTGTTGATATAGTGTTCCTTGAATTCCTCGCAGACTACCTTTCGCTGCACTTCAAGACTCTTTTCACTGAAGGCCAGACTCAACATGCGATCGCTCTCCAGCCAGAAAGCCGTTTCGAGGTTTTGTGCAGGTAACTGGCAATAATAATTGGTGAGATCGTTGGTAGTGTATGCGTTGTTCTCGCCCCCGGCTCTTTGAAGTGGTTCATCATAATCCGGTATGTTGATGCTGCCCCCGAACATCAGGTGTTCAAACAGGTGAGCAAATCCCGTTCTTTCCGGGTCCTCATCTTTCGACCCTACATCGTACATGATATTAACCACAGCCATAGGCGTGGAATGGTCCTCATGTACCAGCACACGTAAGCCGTTCTCCAGCACAAACCTGTTATAATGAATCATAACCCATCCCTTTTTCGAAAGAAAGCAAAGATAGCCGTACCGCGACAGAATAGATCCGCCGTTCAAAAAATCGGCTTGTGAAATCCATTTACCTCGTGATCACCAGTTTTTGCATGAAAACCTGCCCGCCGGCAACTGCTTTCATAATGTAAGTACCCGGCGCAATCCCGGCAACAGGTAAGGTGATGACGGAGGCTGTTTGCTTTGCCTGCCTGCGCAGGATTGTTTTCCCGGTCAGGTCAGATAAAACCAACTCTATCGGCTCTCCGTTGCCTGCACTGATGTTAATCCGGATGATATCTGACACCGGGTTTGGATAGACGCTGAATTTCAGATTGAGGGGTATATGTATGCTGAATACCGCGCTATAACTGTATTTGCCGTCTTTATCCAGCTTTTTTATCCGGTAAAACACGCGCCTGCCGGAATAATCCGCAACGTTGTCGGTATAACGGTACCGCGTTTTTCCTGTAGCCGGCACGGAAGCAATACCCAGGTAATCGTTTCCATTAAAGCTTCGCTCAACCTCATACTTTTCCAGGTTGATCTCAGTACCGACCTCCCAGTCGAGCATAATCTGTTGCGACTCCAGCACACCCGTGAACATCGTAATATCAACCGGCAGTGCGCCAAGCCCGGGACATGTTGAAGACCATACCTGTCCTACATACTGCGGGTAATCAACATATGGATTGCGGTTACCCTGGTACGTATAAGCGGCGTTGTTCCGGTCAATTTCTTTCTGGCTAACCGGGTCAAGATTATGCCACTGGATCATCATCCGCAGGTAAGGAATATCAGCTGAGGGAAACGTATTTGGTTCAAAAGCCTGTGCAGCATCAGCGTTGAGACCCCAGGCAGGCATATCATCCTCATAGCGGGTGATAAAGTAAAAGAACGCTCGGGCCACATCACCCTTGTACTCGTCAATTGGTTCGAATACTGTACCAGTGATGCCGGCAATTGCTGAACTGCCGAGTTTGCTGCCGTTCATGCTCGTCCAGCTTGCTGTAGCAACTTTTCCATAGGGCCAGTTTGCGCGCTCACTGTTCACCTTCTTGTCTGTTGGGAAAACATGGTGATAATCACTACCCGAAAAACTGCTGGTAGATCCCGAATGCCAGCTCAGCGGAACGGTATGTTCGCGATTATAATACTGGCCCTCGGATGTACCTCCCGAACCCTGGTCCTGCTGACCTCCGGTTCCTGTTCCCGGAGTGAAATTATATGGATCGGTGCCAACGGGATTGTCGGAATAAATATCCCAGATCACCATTGCAGACCCGGTTCCTACTTCACGCGGCTTGAGGTCACTTACCTGGAACTGTGTCCATAGTGCGCTGTATCCCTGGTTCACATGCCCGGCTGTAATGATATTTTTCAGCGCCGTTTTCAGCGGGGCACAACTCAAACCCGAGGCAGTATTGTAATAGCCCGCGGGTGGCTGCGCAAACAGAAGTATCGGCAACAACAGCAAAAGAAGCAGGAATCGCGCTTTCATATGAAAAAATTGGAAGGCGAAGGTAGGGAGATTTGACAGCAGCCACGGCCAGCCGCAGGTTAAAAGCCGGCGATAACGGCTGTAGCACAAGCCCGCTACTTCTTGCGAAGGATGTTCCTGACGTTCAGGCTCAACATGATCGCTTCACCGTTGCGCATCACGATCACTTTTACGTTCGAGTCCACGCTCTGCAGCAAAGTGCGATACACCTGGATGTTACGACTGAAGTTATTCTCAATCGACAGTATTACGTCCCCCTGTTTAAACCCTGCCTTCTCCCCGGGAGAACCTTTGATCACATCGTCCACAACAATGTCACCTTCATCCATGTAGATCCCCAGCCCGGTGTATGAATAGTCAAAAGGCGTTGAAAAATACTTGTTAGGCAGCAGGTGGATTGACTGGTCAGGGTAATTCAGGACTACGTTGAAACGGCGCAGCAGGTCATTACCAATCAGGCCGCTGGTGTTTGGGTAAGACGTTACGTTGAATTCATCCTTGAAAATATAGGTCGGCACGCGTTTGAACTTATACGGTCCGAGGCGGATCTCTTTCATAACGGTCAGGTTCATCGGGCGTTTCCCGCCAAGCCCTTCCGCCTGCGTAGGCACGATGATCTTGTTTTTGGCCAGGACTGCACTATCCTGTGCAAACGCCTCTGATAAGAGGAAGCACAGGCCGGCGCCCGTATCGAAATAAAACCTGCTGCTTACGGTCCTGCCGTCTTTTATTGTGGCAGGCTGCATAGGTATCAAAGCGAAATTGGGGCGAAGGATATGCCCGCCGCGGGGATAACGGAAATTTCCCGGTGAGTAAATCGAGATCAGATTTTCATCGTAGTTCAGTGCCACGATATACCGGCGCAGAAAACTATAGCCGATAATACCATCGATACGCAAACCGTAAACGCTGGTGAGCAGCGAATAGTCGTTAATATGAAAATCGAGATCCTCGGCCACCAGGTTGGGAAGGTGCAGCGTGTGGTCCATCGCAAACTCAACTGTCCGCACCCCGCCAATACCGCGGATCGTCTTATCAGAAGGCGTTTTCTTGAGTCCCAGGTACTGCGTCGTGGATGAATCAAGTGAAATACCACCGCTGCCGGTGTCGAGTATGAAGTTGAGCGTATCAGTAAAGTTGTCCAGTTTCCCTTCGATCACAATGATCCCTCCGCTGAGTACCTGGAAACTGAACCGCGTGAGCAACTTCGCATCCGGCTGCTCGATGATT